>CAVJHW010000148.1:0-5854 GCA_963649395.1 Coriobacteriaceae bacterium
ATGCCAATGTGAAAAAGGGTAGTCTGAAGGAGGGATGACAGACACCGGGCTGAGGAAGGCCCCGTCCCAGACATGATATCGGTGGGGAGGATAAGAAGGAAGATGAAGTTACAATTTGAGGATTGGGAACGCTATGAACTGGCTTTGGAGCGAATCCGTCAGATTCCGGGGGAGGATGCTGTCCCCCTGGCTTTTCGGGATTATTTCCGCAAAGAGGCCCTATTTCTGTTGGATATGGAAGCCCTCCGGGACAGGCTGGAAAAGGGTGCCTACCAAAATGCTTCTTTGCAGGATTTGCGGGACCTCAACAGACAAATCTATATAGACCTGTTGGGAGAGCATTATGAGACCTGCTATGGTAATCCCGCTTATGAGGCGGAGAGATTCGGTCGGGATTACGGAAGACTTTTGAGCTTCCTCTATGGGGAGCTGCGGGGGGCCGTCGTCTACGCCTATGAAAACCGGCGCTGGGATATGCTGACAGCTATGGAGCTTTTCCTGGAATGCTATGGTATGTTCCAGGGGGAAGAGCTTCCTACAGCGGAAACCCTGCGGGCTGCCCTTTATTGGTATGTCAGTGATTACAGTCCCCGGATGATGGCTGACCGGATCAGAGAACAGCTGGATCCAGCCTGTGACTTTGCAAGCCAGCTGATCCTGACCGCAGACCTGACCGATCTGCGTTATCTCTACCGTTACGGAGAATATGTGACAAAGAGCGAGGAGAAGATGGCGACCTTTTTGAATTCTCTGCCCAAGGAAGAGATTGAGGCCATGGCTCGTACCTATACGGAGGGATATCGGATTGGCTTTATCGCAGGCAGAAAAGATCTGAGCAAGAAGAAGACCGTCAATATCCGTTACCGTCTGGGCTTCGAGAGGATCGTTCGGCAGGCCATCTGCTATTTTGAAGAAATGGGGCTGCAGCCGGTAATCTACCGGTCTGCCAGCCACTCCATCAGCAAGGGTCAGCACCTGCGCATCGGCTATTATGGAGCGATTCCCAACCAACAATATGAGTACGATCATAAGAATGATGGTGCCATTTATCTGGATGAAAAATTGGTTTCCCGCAAGCTCCAATCCCTGCAGCAGGCCTATGAGGCCTGCAAGGAGCTGGCGGAAGTGCATGGAGGACCAGCCTGCATAGAGGTCTTTGGCGAGATTCCCTTCCAACCGATTCATAAGAAAGAAGCCTGTCAAATGTCAGAGCTTCAGCAAGGATTACAGGTAAAGTATGACAGCGAGGCCGGACAGATTACCAATCGATACATTAAGGGAGAGGAAAGAAGCTTCACCATCATTGCCTATCCGGTGCCGGAGATTGGCAAGGACTTCGAAGAGATTTTCCGGGAGACCGTCAAGATCAATACCCTGGATTACAAGAAATATCAGAAAATTCAGCAAACTCTCATTGATGCTCTGGACCAGGGCAATCGGGTGCGGATTCAGGGAAGGAAGGGCAATCGGACCGATCTGACGGTTCAATTGCATCGGCTGGAGGATCCCAAGACCCAGACGAATTTCGAGAATTGCGTGGCAGATGTCAATATTCCGGTGGGAGAGGTCTTCACCTCCCCCCTGCTTGCAGGAACAGAGGGTCTTCTCCATGTATCCCAGGTTTATCTGGGAGAGTTTTGCTATAAGGACCTGGAGATTCGGGTGAAGGATGGCATGATGATCGACTATGGCTGCAGCAATTTCGAGGAGGAAGGGGAGAACAGGCGCTATATAGAGGAAAATATTCTCTTCCATCATCCCACCCTTCCCATGGGAGAATTTGCTATCGGAACCAATACCACTGCTTATCGCATGGCCCAGCGTTATCAGATAGCTGACAAGCTGCCTATCTTGATTGCCGAGAAGATGGGCCCCCACTTTGCCTTTGGGGACACCTGCTATAGCTGGCAGGAGGATACTGCAGTATATAACCCGGATGGGAAGGAGATCATAGCCCGGGACAATGAGAGATCCCTTCTGCGCAAGACTGACATCAGCCAGGCTTATTTCGGCTGTCATACGGATGTCACCATTCCCTATGATGAGCTGGGCAGCATTCACGTGATTCGGGAGGATGGGACAGAGATTCCTCTGCTGGAGGAGGGTCGCTTTGTCCTGGCGGGCACGGAAGAATTGAATGAGGCCTTTTAGCGGTTGACAAGTTTTTATTTGGTTAGTACAATAACCTATAAGTAATATTTAAGTGGAATAAGGTACTTATTAGAAAAACTAATTAATATCAAAAAGGAGATGGAAAAATGGCAAAAGTTGGGATTGTTATGGGCAGTGACTCTGATATGCCGATTATGGCAAAGGCAGCGGATATGCTGGAGAAGTTTGGCATCGAATATGAGATGACCATCATTTCAGCCCACAGGGAGCCGGATGTATTTTTTGAATATGCGAGAACCGCAGAGGAAAAGGGCTTCAAGGTTATCATAGCAGGAGCAGGTATGGCGGCTCATTTGCCGGGCATGTGCGCAGCTATTTTCCCCATGCCTGTGATCGGAATTCCCATGCATACCACCTCCCTGGGAGGACGGGATTCCCTCTATTCAATTGTTCAGATGCCTTCTGGCATACCGGTGGCCACGGTGGCTATCAATGGCGGCGCCAATGCGGCTATCCTGGCTGCCAAGATTCTGGCTACCTCAGACCCCCAGCTGCTGGATAAGGTAAAGGCCTATGCCGCAGAGCTGAAAGACCAGGTGGAAGCCAAGGATGCACGACTTCAGGAAGTGGGATATAAGAACTACTAAAAGGTCCGGCAGACAGTTGCGGAAGATCCCATCGGACCAGCCGACTTTCCTGGGGGAGGGCGGCGATGGCGGGAGTACTCGGTACGGTGCACGCTAGTGCGAAGCAGTCGGCCTTCCTTCGTGGTGGAGGCGGCGCTGGCCGTCGTGGGGTTTGCGTAGAGAGCGGAGGGTATTATGGATTACAAGAATGCAGGTGTTGATATTGAGGCCGGATATAAGTCCGTGGAGCTGATGAAGGAGCACATCAGGAAAACAGTACGGCCGGAGATGCTGGGAGGGATCGGCGGATTTTCCGGTGCCTTTTCCCTCGGAGGCTTCAAGGATATGGAGAATCCCACTTTGGTATCCGGAACGGATGGTGTGGGAACGAAGCTGAAGCTGGCTTTTCTCCTGGACAAGCATGATACGGTAGGGATTGACTGTGTGGCTATGTGCGTCAATGACATTGCCTGTGCCGGAGGAGAGCCCCTCTTCTTCCTGGATTATATCGCCTGCGGCAAGAATGTGCCGGAGAAGATCGCGGAGATCGTGAAGGGAGTGGCAGAGGGCTGTTGTCAGGCCGGCGCTGCCCTGATTGGGGGAGAGACGGCGGAGATGCCCGGTTTCTATCCCCCGGAGGAGTATGATCTGGCAGGTTTTGCAGTGGGCATTGTGGATGAGAAGGATCTGATTACCGGGGCCTCCTTAAGCGGAGGGGATGTGCTGATCGGTATGGCTTCCTCCGGGGTTCACAGCAATGGATTTTCCCTGGTGCGTAAGGTATTTGATATGACCCGGGAATCTCTGGATACCTATTATGAAGAGCTGGGGACAAGCCTGGGAGATGCCCTGCTGACTCCTACCAAGATCTACGTGAAGGCCTTGAGAAGTGTCAAGAAGGCAGGTGTGACGGTGAAGGCCTGTAGTCATATTACCGGGGGCGGCTTCTATGAGAATGTACCCCGGATGCTGCCGGAGGGGCGAGTTGCCTTGATCACCAAGGATAGCTATCCTGTTCCGCCTATTTTCTCCATGCTGGCAGAAAAAGGTCAGATTGAGGAGCAGATGATGTATAATACCTATAACATGGGGATCGGAATGGTCCTGGCTGTGAATCCGGAGGATGTGGATACGGCTATGAGGGCGATTCGGGCAGCCGGAGAGGCTCCCTATGTGATCGGACATATTGAATCAGGGGAAAAAGGCGTAGAACTGGTATGATCAGGGAGGCATAGCATGTTAAAAGTTGTGGTCTTGGTGTCAGGAGGCGGTACAAATCTGCAGGCGATCTTGGATGCCATCGATGAGGGAAGAATAACCAATACTCAGATTGCAGGAGTGATCAGCAACAACCCAGGAGCTTATGCCCTGAAGAGGGCGCAGGCCAAGGGAATCGAGGCTATCTGTCTGTCTCCTAGGGAGTATGAGAGCCGGTCTGCCTTCAATGAGGCCTTGCTGGCCCGCATTCAATCCCTTCAGGCAGATTTGGTGGTATTGGCAGGATTTTTGGTAGTAATTCCGGAGATTCTGGTTCAGGCCTACCCTAACCGAATTATTAATATCCATCCCTCCCTGATCCCTGCCTTTTGCGGAACCGGCTATTATGGTTTGAAGGTGCATGAGGCTGCTCTGGAACGAGGGGTTCGCATCACGGGAGCCACCGTACATTTTGTGGATGAGGGCACGGACACCGGTCCCATCATTTTGCAAAAGGCGGTGGAGATCCAGGAGGGGGACACACCGGAGCTTTTGCAGCGCAGGGTGATGGAGCAGGCAGAATGGGTCATCATGCCCCAGGCCATCGACCTGATTGCCAAGGGCCGGGTATCCGTGAAGGACGGCCACGTGCATATCAAGGCATAGTACCTGGAACAGGCAGGTATGCAGCTGGGGGAGTAGGCTGTACGGTGCATGTTAGTGAGGAGCAGCTGGCTTTCGCGCGTGGTGAGGCAGGAAAGCTTTTTCCTAGATGACAGTGACCAGGCAGGGTGAGGCAGGAAGAGCTTATGCGCAGGGAGCAGCATACAGGAAGGACGAGAGACAGATGGATATTTTGATAGTCGGAAGCGGCGGCAGAGAGCATGCCATTGCATGGAAGATCGCTCAAAGTCCCAGGGCGGGCAAGATTTATTGCGCCCCGGGAAATGCAGGAATTGCGGAAATCGCAGAATGCGTCAATATCGGCGCCATGGAGTTTGACAAGCTGGTGGCCTTTGCCAAGGAGAAGAAGATAGATCTCACCATCGTGGGCATGGATGATCCCCTGGTAGGCGGTATTGTGGATGCCTTCGAAGCAGAGGGCCTGCGGGTCTTCGGACCCCGCAAAAACGCTGCTATCCTGGAGGGATCCAAGGCATTTTCCAAGGATTTGATGAAGAAATATCAGATCCCTACGGCAGCCTATGAGACCTTCCAGAATCCCCAGGCGGCTTTGGACTATCTGCAGACGGCAAAATTTCCCATTGTCCTCAAGGCCGACGGTCTGGCTTTGGGCAAAGGAGTTTTGATCTGCAATAGTCTGGAGGAGGCTCAGGATGGAGTCCGGGAGATTATGCAGGACAAGAAGTTCGGCAGTGCCGGCAACCAGATGGTGGTGGAAGAATTCATGACCGGGCGGGAGGTGTCGGTTCTCTCCTTCGTGGATGGCAAAACCATCAAAACCATGGCTTCCGCTCAGGATCACAAGAGAGCCAAGGATGGAGACCAGGGTTTAAATACCGGCGGAATGGGCAATTTCTCCCCTACCCCCTTCTATACGGAGGAGGTGGACGCCTTCTGCAGGAAATATATCTTCCAGCCCACGGTAGATGCTATGGCGGCAGAGGGAAGAGAGTTCAAGGGTGTCATCTTCTTCGGGCTCATGCTGACCCCGGAGGGCCCCAAGGTCTTGGAATACAATGCCCGCTTTGGCGATCCGGAGGCCCAAGTGGTTCTGCCCCGAATGAAAAATGATATGATAGAGGTGGTAGAGGCTTGCGTAGACGGCACGCTGGATCAGATGGAACTGGAATTCACGGAGGAGGCGGCGGTCTGTGTGGTTTTGGCCAGCGACGGTTATCCCGTGGCCTATGAAAAGGGCTTCCCCATCCGTGGCCTGGACAAGTTTAAGGATCGCA
>CAVJHW010000149.1:0-5796 GCA_963649395.1 Coriobacteriaceae bacterium
CTGTGGTATGCGAGCATCCCACAGCTTGTGTCTGCCGTCCGGGGCTTTCAAAGTATAATATTTTTCTAAAGTGGTTGACGTACATCAGGGGCTGTTTCATAATAGAATTATAAACAAAGGAAAGAGGGTGATTTACCGATGGACATCATTGTCTCGGAAGAGGTGGATGCAGAGTACCTGGAACTCATACAGGACATCCTGGATGACAGGGAATTTCGGAAGCTGATTCGCTATCGCCAGCATTTCAAAACCACACGATTTATGCATAGTCTGAATGTTTCTTATATTTCCTGGAAGCTGGCAAGGAAGTTCCGCTGCGACTCCCAGATGGCTGCTCGTGCCGGATTGCTGCATGACTTTTGCCTGTATGATTTCAAAGAGAAACGGCCGGGAGAGGGTCTGCAGGCCTTTCACCATCCCAAGGTGGCTGCTCACAACAGTACCCAACATTTTCATGTTACGGATAAGGAAAGAAGCGCTATTCTCTCTCATATGTTCCCTCTGGGTCCCCTTCCCAGAAGTCGGGAGGCCTGGCTGATTACCTGTGCTGACAAGTTTTGCGCAGCATTGGAGGTCTTCGAGCTTCCCTTTGCCCTGGCCAAACCAGGGTTGGTTACCTGCGTAGCGTGACCACCATGCCGGGGCCAGTTACCTGCGTAGCATGACCCCGATACCAGAGGCGAGGGCTTTGGCGGCCCTCGCCTCTTTCCCTTTCTGGCCTATCCAAAGCAGCTGGCTTTCCTGCGGGGTGAAGTGAAACAGCCTACAATAGGGAGGCTTACCTTCCTACCTGCTCCAGGTTCTGGGTCTTCCAGGCTTCTTCTATCTCGTGATACATCTCTTCATAGGGAATTTTATATTGACGACACAGGGCAGCCACATCCTCGTATTCCGGATAGCAACGCACTTCCCCCGGAAGCTGGCAAATCTTAACTCTGGCTGAGCCCCATTTAAGGGCAACCCTCTCTTCCTTCCTCTCCAATATGGTACGTTCCATCTCGATGCGGCGAATCCCAATGGTGGAGGTTTCGTGGAAGATAATGGCTTCCATGGCTGAGGCATCCTCCGGACTGCAGATCACATTGAGCTGGTAGGCAGGCCGGTTTTTTTTCATAAAAGTCGGTATATAATGCACGTCTCTGGCTCCTGCCTCCATCAGCCGCTCCATAACAAATCCCAGATTCTCCCCGCTGCAGTCATCGATATTGGTCTCCAGCTTGCAGATTCGATCTGTCCCCAGCTCCCGGAGCTCCTCCTTCTCCTCCCTGGCCTTATTTCTCTCCCTTATTTTCTGTCCATTTTCCTCCCCTTCCTCTGTCTGGATTAAGAAGGCGCGCAGGAGGGATGGAATTCTATATTGGCGCTTTCCGGCTCCCATTCCGCATCTTCGGATGGTAAATTGCCGGGGCAGCTCACCATCTGTACGGATGGCAGCGGCAATGGCAGCACCGGTGGGAGTCACGAATTCCCCTTCTTCCTCCATGATATGCAAGGGCAGCCCCCAGGCAGCCGCAATATTGGTCACAGCCGGAACAGGAACAGGCAGCAGACCGTGCTGACACCTTACCGTCCCCTGTCCTTCCTGGATCCTGGGAATGACCACCCGGGAAATGCCCAGATTATCCAGACAGACAGCTGCTGCCACAATATCCAGAATCGAATCTACGGCCCCTACCTCATGAAAATGAACCTCCTCCTGGGGGACTCCATGAGCCTTAGCCTCCGCCTCCGCAAGAATCCGAAAGATTCGCTCCGCCATAGCCAAAGCACCTGGCGTCAACCGACCTTTCTTCAGAATATCCATGATATCCTTCCATCCTCTGGCATGGGAATGGGGATGCAAAGCCGCCTGCGGATGCTCGTGAACATGACTCTTGTGCTCTTCCAAACAGTGCTCATGCTCATGACCAAGACTCTTCTCCAGATGGTGTTCGTGAACATGTCCATGAAGGTAGGCCATATCATGATCATGGTTTTCGTGACTTTCATCCAGAAGCACTTGAAAGTCGCAGGCATCCAGACCGGACTTTTTGACCCTTCCTATCTGAACTCGGGCGCCCTCCAGCGCAAGACTCTCCAAAGCCTCCTCCAGCATCTTCTGATCTGCCCCCAGATCCAGCAGGGCAGCCACGAACATATCTCCGCTGATGCCGGAGGCGCATTCCAGATATAAAAGCTCACTCATGTGCCTTCACCCCCATTCGATTGATCTGGGTTGCCAGATAGCCCGCCCCATATCCATTATCAATATTAACCACCGCGATGCCGTTGGCACAGGAATTGATCATGGTCAGGAGGGCAGCAATACCATGAAGGTTGGCTCCATACCCCACCGAGGTGGGAACGGCAATCACCGGCTTGTCCACCATGCCTCCCAGCACACTGGCCAGAGCACCCTCCATGCCTGCAACAGCCACCACACAATTGGCACTCTGAATGGCCTCCACCCGTGACAGCAGGCGATGCAGGCCGGACACTCCCACATCGTAGACCCGCTCCACCTGGCTCCCGAAGAATTCCGCTGTCTGAGCTGCCTCCTCCGCCACGGGAATATCCGCTGTTCCCGCTGAGCACACAGCAATCTTTCCTATTCTGGGTTTATCTGCCTTCTCAATCTTGATAATCCGGGAAATGGGATCGTAGGCGGTCTCCGGAAAATGCTGACTCAGCAGTTCATATTGTGCCTGGGAAGCCCTGGTTCCCAGGACCTCCCCCTCCTCCTGGTAGATTCTTCCGAAGATATGTAGCAAATGAGAATCTGCCTTTCCGCTGCAATAGATCACCTCAGCAAATCCGGACCGCAGCTTCCTGTGGGTATCGATTTTGGCATATTCCATCTCTTCATAGGGCTGCCGCCGGAAGAAGTTCTCGGCCTCCTCCACCGAAAGTCCTCCCGCCTGCACCATTTTTAATATCTCACGAGCATCCCTATGGCCATTCATTGCTCGCTCCTCTTTTCTTCCTTCATCTGTTCTCTCTCCTCTCAAGAAAAGGTGCCGCCGATGGCGACACCTTTTCTTGCAATCCTACGGAACCAATGGCATCAAATATGAATCGACTCGCTCCAGTCATCATCATCATAAGAAATATCCGTCTCCGGAAGTCCCTCTGTCATGTAGCCGCTTACCATAGAGCGATATTGCTCTTCCAGGGTCAGACCCTCATCCTCATCGTCAGGCATAGGACTCTCTGTTAACGCACTTCCCAGGCGTTTCAGCGGTGCCCACCAGCAGGTGGACATCTGGGCATCCACGGGAACATCCTTCCGGCGCTTCTTCACGAAGAAACCATCCAGCTCCGGATAGGCAGCCAGGGAAGCCATATCCTTATAAAAATCCTTACCCACATACTCAAAACTCATCAGGATCAGGTCATTCAAATTGTAATAAAACTGGTTACGGATACCGTGGATCCAAAGGATCTGGGCAACCTTCTCCGAGGGATTCAGATGCTGCTTCAGGTATTCTTCCCTCTTATCTGGAGTAACATAAATAATCTCTTCTACTCTTCTCATGACTCTCTTTACCTCCCTTATTGAATCTCTCTTCTCCTGGATTCATTATAAATGATTTGTATAGATTTTTCAATCATTTTCTATCTGAAACCTTTAAATTTGTTTATATTGTTCAAATAGTCGATTTGTTTTCTGCATCTCGAAGGACCGCCAGGAACTGGTCTCCGTATTTGCTATATTTGACCTCCCCCACACCAGAGACCTCCATCATTTCCTCTTTGGTGAGGGGATGCAGCAGACACATTTGTGTCAGAGTCTTATCGGAAAAAATGATATAGGGCGGTACCTGTTCTGCTTTTGCCAGCTCCAGGCGCAGCTGGCGAAGACGCTGGAAGAGGTCCGGATCCGCATCCCCCTTGGCAGCGGAAGCAGGGCCTGACCTTCTGTTCTTTTTTCCTCCCCCTGCCTCTGTCAGCCTGGGGCGGGACACCGGCGTCTTCATGGTGATGGGCTTGCCCTGCAGAATCTCCTCAGCCCCGGGAGCCAGCGCAACCACGGGATACTCTTTTCCCTCCACCTGAAGAATTCCCTTTTGAATCAGGAAATTACCAATTTGTCTCAGCCGATAGACTGGCGTCTCCTCCAATTTCCCATAAAAGGGATTTCGATCCAGACCGGTACGGCTAATCTTGGCACTCTTACTTCCGTGAAGGGCATCCGTTATTGTTGTGATTCCATAGGAGCGATGAGAGGACTGAAGAAAATGCAGAATGGTCAGAGTCGTTTCTGTGATGTCCTCCTCCTGAAAGGTAGACAGACAATTCGTGCAATTTCCGCAATATCCCGACCCGTATTCTCCAAAATAGCGCAGAATATAGTCCCGCAGGCAATCGCTGGTAAAGCAATAGAAGGTCATCTTCTTAAGACGTTCCTGGTCGCGCTCCCGAATCTGAGCTGCCGTCTCCGGATCGGTTCCCTCGGGGGGCTCCATTTTGTCGATAAAGAACTGGTTGGTCACCACATCCTGGCTCCCGTAGAGAAGCAGGCAGTCTGAGGGCAATCCATCTCTTCCCCCACGTCCCGCCTCCTGATAATAGCTCTCGATATTTTTGGGCATATTATAGTGGATTACATAGCGGACATTGGATTTATCAATTCCCATGCCAAAGGCATTGGTGGCTACCATGATCTGCCTGCGGTCGTAGATAAAATCCTCCTGGTTGTGTTTCTTCTCCTCATCACTAAGTCCCGCGTGATAACGGGTGGCCGAAAATCCCTGCCTCACCAGCTGCTGACAGACCTCCTCCACCGTCTTGCGGGTCAGGCAATAGATGATTCCGCATTCTCCCTCGTGACTTTTGACCATACGCAAGGTTTCCGCCCATTTGTCTCTGGGATGCTCCACCAGAAAGCGAAGATTCTTCCGATCAAAGCCGGTTACAATCTGCAAGGGATCTTTCAGATTGAGAAGGGCCAGCACATCCTCCCTCACATCGCGGGTAGCCGTAGCGGTAAAGGCTCCTATCACCGGCCTTTGCTTTAATTGGTCCACAAATTCTCTGATTTTCAGGTAACTGGGGCGAAAATCCTGCCCCCATTGGGAAATGCAATGAGCCTCATCCACAGCCAGAAGTGAGAGGTTCATCTCTTGAACTGCTGCCAGAAAAGCCTCGGTCTGAAGGCGTTCCGGCGCCACATAGACGATCTTGTATTGCCCTGCTGCCGTATTGGCCAGAGCCTTTCTGTACTGCCCCGGAGTCAGGGAGCTGTTGAGATAGGCCGCATGAATCCCCATCTGATTCAGGGTAGACACCTGATCCTTCATAAGAGAAATCAAGGGGGAGACCACCAGGCTGACCCCGGGCAGGAGCAGAGCCGGGATCTGATAGCATAGGGACTTTCCGGCTCCGGTAGGCATGATTCCAAAGACATCCCGCCCTTGCAGGAGGCTGCCCACCAGCTCCTCCTGGCCGGGACGGAAGGAATCATAACCATAATATTTCTTCAATAATTTCCTTGCTTGTTCCATTCCAATCCTCATGAGCGACAGCTGCGGAACCGCATAAGAGCGATACAGCTGTTCCGCTCCACTACGCATGAAAGTCCCATGCTGGGCATTGTCCCGCTCCACTACGCATGAAAGTCCCATGCTGGGCATTGTCCCGCTCCACTACGCATGAAAGTCCCATGCTGGGCATTGTCCCGCTCCACTACGCATGAAAGTCCCATGCTGGGCATTGTCCCGCTCCACTACGCATGAAAGTCCCATGCTGGGCATTGTCCCGCTCCACTACGCATGAAAGCCGACTGCTCCGCACTACGTGCTCCCGCAGTCGCCGCCG
>CAVJHW010000150.1:0-5668 GCA_963649395.1 Coriobacteriaceae bacterium
TTGAGGGAGGATTGTGGGAGTGCGTAGCACGGAACAATCCGTGTAACCACAGGTTCGTTGATGAAGGAGATAGGAAACAGGCATGGTTTCGATCGAACTACACAGGAGTGAGGAGAAAATGCGGCAACCGTTGACTTGTGTTGAAATATGTGCTGGCCCCACGCGCGCCCGTAACGCATGGGCAGAGCTTGGTGTGGATGGTCGAGGAGTTGCAAATGAGGCACCGGATCCTGGATTTGAAGGTATGCCACGGCTGACAAGCCGAATGATGGCGCGGATTCAAGGATTTCCTGATACATGGACCTTTGGCAGCCGAAAAACAGTGGCCTGTAGGATGATAGGAAACGCATTTCCGCCACCGGTTGCCCGGGCAGTTGGAGAAAAAATCAAGGAGTGTTTGGAACATGGCGGCAGCTGCGAGAGCACGCAAGTGCAAAGCAGCTGGCTTTCATTCAGGATGGAGACGGCGTTAGCCGCTATGGTAGGTTAGCGGGATAAAGACAGGAGTCCCCACAACCGGTGAACATCCATCGGCTGTGGGGACCCCTGCCTTTATCCTGGTACCTTCTTTTACTTGAGCCCAGCTGGTTTTTATTTGTGGTGGAGGCGGCATCAGCCGCCATGGGTGTTTACTTCACAATAAGAAGCATGTCAGCGCTACTTCAACTCCGAGGTACAGTGCGGGCAGCGGGTGGCCTCGATAGAAATCTCGGACTTGCAATAGGGGCAGACCTTGGTGGTCTTGGCTTCCTCCACGGGCTTGTGGCTCAGGTCATGCAGCTTGTTCAGAGCCTTCACCACTGTGAAGATGACAAAGGCGATGATGATAAAGTTCAACACCTGCGCCAGGAAGGTTCCCAGGTTCAGAACCGGGGCAGCCTCTCCGGAGCCCAGAACCAGCTTCCAATTGTCAAAGCTGATGCCGCCGGTGATCACTGAGATCAGGGGCATGATGACATCCGTAACAAGAGAATTGACGATGCCGGTGAAGGCAGAGCCGATGATCATGCCGACTGCCAGATCCATAACACTTCCCCGGGAAATAAATTCCTTGAATTCACTGATAAATTTCTTCAATTGTGTGTCTCCTTTCAACTTCTTATCCTGCCTTTTAGTATAGCATCAGTGAGCAAAACTTGCAATTAACAAAAACGCCGGGGAAAGGACCTTATCCCCCGTCCCCGGATAGCTTTCCCACCGATGCTGTGCTATAATTGGTTACAGTAATTGGCTCATGCGAAGGGAACACAGGAAATTCCAGGAAGCTTTTGCCCTGCTGCAGCAGTGCAGCAGGAAGGAGTTTTCTCGGCGAAGGAAGAGGTAGTGGAATGGGCAAATCGATTGTCTTCATCGACACAGAGGTTGGGGTTGATGATCATAAGATTCATGACATGGGGGCGATCCGTCTGGATGGTTCCTGCTTTCATTCTGCTTCCATCCGGGATTTTGCGGCATTTGTGGAAGGGGCAGACTACCTCTGCGGCCATAACATCCTCCATCACGACTTGAAATATATCGGTAAGTCTCTGGGATTGTCCCAGGGGCAGCCGGGACAGCCAGGGCAGGGATTAAGGGCTCCGGCCATTGATACCCTCTATCTGTCCCCCTTGCTCTTCCCCGGACGCCCCTGTCATGCCCTGCTAAAGGAGGACAAGCTGCAGGTCGATCAGGTCAATGATCCGGTCAATGACTGCCGGAAGGCGGCTCGGAGGAAATACCGGTCATTCTCGCTGATATCTATCTCAAAAGAGAGAGGTGACAAGGCTACTGGACAAGAAGAGGCATTTTCCGTATAATTGGTTACAATGTCAAGGGCCTGAGCCCATGACGTGCTTGCGATGGATGAGTCCCCCTCGGGCATGTCGGCGGGGCAAAACAGGAAAGAACAGGAAAGAGCAGAGTGGCAGATAGAAAGGGTGGAGTAGGAGAATCATGAGGGAGATATGGAAAAAGGTGGGTCTGGAGTACAGGAATTTTATTTTCCTGGGACTTTCGGGGCTGGGAATCGGTGCCCTGGTGGCGGTGCTGGAGGCAGTGTTTGGCTGGGGGCTGACCTGGTGCACCCAGATCCGGACGGCGCATTTCTTCCCCTTGATCTTCCTCCTGCCTGTGGCCGGTCTGGGAATTGTCTTCCTCTATAGAAGGGTGGGGCAGAAGGCCACCAAGGGCATGAGTCTGGTCTTCCAGGTAGGTCTGGGGGAGGAAGCGGGGATTCCCGCCCGGATGGCCCCCCTGGCCATAGGCTGCACCTGGATGACCCACCTCTTCGGAGGCAGTGCGGGACGGGAAGGGGTAGCCATCCAGATCGGAGCTGCCGTATCCAGCAATGTGGAGCGCCTGTTGGGAAAATGGTGGCGGCTGCGGGAGCGCAGACAGATATTTCTGATCACCGGTATGGCAGCCGGCTTCGCCGGACTTTTTCGAACTCCCTTGACGGCGGTCTTTTTCGCCATGGAGGTCTTGGTAGTAGGGGAGATGGAATACCGTGCCCTTTTCCCGGCAGCGGTGGCAGCCGTGACCTCGGACCTCCTGGCCGGCAGGCTGGGGGTGGCCAAATTCCACCAGGAAATCCCCCTGACGGTGGGATTGGATCTGGTCTTGCTGCTAAAGCTGGCCTTGTTGGGCATCCTCTTTGGCCTGGCAGGCTTCCTCTTCTCGGAGGGCCTGTGTAGGGTCCGCCGGGGACTGCAGCGGCTTTTTATGGATCATCCCTATCGCAGGATTGCCATTATGGGGGTCCTGGTGGCGGTTTTGATGATCCTTCTATGGCAGGGACGCTACTCCGGAACCGGCGCCAACCTGGTGCAGGCTTGCTTCTCCGGGGAAGAGATCTACTGGTATGACTGGCTCCTCAAGGGTCTTATGACCATCCTGACCCTGGCCTCCGGCTTCGTGGGAGGGGAGGTGGCTCCCCTCTTCTCCATCGGAGCCAGCCTGGGTTTCGCCCTGGCAGGCCTGTGGGGGATTCCTGCCAGCCTGGCAGCTGCTTTGGGATATGCGGCTGTCTTCGGCAGCGGAACCAATACCCTCCTGGCCGCCATTCTGGTGGGAGGTGAGGTTTTCGGTTATGGTACCCTGCCCTATATGGCTGTCACCTGTATCATGGCCTATTTGGTGAATCGAAACCACTCCATCTTCTCCGCCCAGAGGATTCACCTTCATGGCATTGGTTAAGCTCTTTTGAGGTCTGGCAGAAGACGAGAAAACAGAGACCTATCCTGTCTGCTTGTGATGGCGAAGGCGGAAAGCCAGACCGAAGAGGACTACCATGCAGCTGCATCTGGAGCTGGATATGGAGGGCTTGAAGGAGGAAGAGGAATTCCAGAAAATGACCGAGGGTGGCCTGGTAAGGAGTGGGCCACCAGGTGGGGATGTATTTCCGCTGCCCGAAGGATTATCAGGAGGATGATTATGAGGAGTATGAGTGTTTGTTCCTATCTCCGGACGGGAGGAGACGGGGGCGGACAGGGGCTCAGTCCGGCAGGCTGGGCTTCAGCTTGAAGAAGTACTAACCGACCATCGGCTCCTACAGAAGGGCACCGGACAAACTCAGCCGAAAGCCGATGCTTTCGCCTTCGGTTGCCCTGTCCGCCCCCGTCTCCCCCCTGACATTTCCAGACGAAAATATGTGTTCCTCTCGGTTTGCTGCCTAGAACTTCATAAATGCAGCTTAAGCATATTATTGGTGTGATCGTTCCGGAGATGGGAAGTGCATTTTGCACCAGTATCATCGAATGCGTCAGGAGACTCCTCGGAGCAAACGTTCACGGCTGCTTGTCGGGGCTTCCAAAATAAACGTATGCATAAACAGTACCCCTGCGAGAAACTCATTTGAATATTATTCTTTTAAAAACCTTGCGCATCTGATTTTCTCTTTCATTTCACATCTGAATGAATCAGTTATTGAAATCTCAATGCTTTTACCAAACTGTAACAGCAGCGAGATTTTCGCAGAAACCCTGGAAGGATTGACTTTCGGTTCATACGGCAGATCTCCTGCGAAGCCATTTTTGAAGGAGGTATGAATGCCTATGAACGAAAACAAGAAGAAAAATCGTCAAGAGGATAAGGAGAGAACCTGGAAGAAAGACCGAGGGAAGAATGGGGAGAAGAACAGGAGAGAACTCCCTGCTCTGGAAGAAAGGTACGGTAGATACAGGGCAAAACTGAAGAAATTGACAATTATGAGCGATGTCCTTGGCCAAAAGTTTCCTATTCTGCACATCAAACGGATTATAGAAGAAACGGGAGTGGATTTTGGAGACCAATCCCATGTCATCTACGTGGACGCAAGTAAGCGGGATAAAGATACAGAGCTGGGGAGACTGATGCATGACCTGAATTGCTGTGATGCAGCAGATATGCAGGAGGGGATACTGGCAGAACGGGTGCATTGGTTGAAGGAAACGGAAAGGGGCGTAAAGCATATGTGTAGGGAAATGGAAGAATTTTTTCAAGAGTTGGTCGAAGAAGAATTGTCTAGAGAAGCAGCCAGAGTAGAAGCCAGAGTAGAAGCTAGAGTAGAAGCCAGTAGGATTGCAGAAAAGAAAGAAAGCGCACGCAAACTGGGAAAATTAGAGATGCCGATAGAACAAATTTCACAGGTTTTGAACGTGGATAGTAAAACAGTGAAGGAATGGCTCGGGGAAGAACTTATCCTGACTTAATGAAAATCTTAATGCTCTGCCTTTGGTTGTACGGATTGTTCCGTGCTACGCACTCCCACGTCTCCACTCCGCTCCGGTCGGTGCTAGACGTGGGCCCCTGGCACACAGCACCCTCCCTCCATTCGGGTTCTCTCGGTTTTCTGCCTAGAACTTCATAAATTAATTGTTCCGGGATTGCGGCTCAAGGCAGGGAACGCAACAAAGAGCCGCTTTTCTTGGCATCCATATAAGCATCCTTGAAATGATGCGCCATACCGCTTCCCATCATGACGGAAGGAAGAAAACACAGGCCGTCGCTGATGATGACATCACGGAAGGGCAAAAGCGTGGCTTTTATCATCCTTGGTAAAGGAAGAAACATAGTCATTTCTTCCCAGGTGCTGACGATTCCCAGAACCTGATAGACCCGCTGGTCATCAAGGGATATGAAGATGGATCCTTTTTTCAGGTGCCTTTCAATGACAAAAGTCCCGCGAACCCGATGCTTCCAGCTGGCAATGATCTCTGCGTGTTCCGAGGGAAGCTGCCCTCCACAGGTCTCCAAATATTGATCGATCAGATCAACATCCTCCCATAGGACGTCAGCAACTTTTTTTACTTCTGTGGAATCCAGATTTTGACTCCCAGCCATGTTCTCCAGCAGGGGATTCACCTTGAGTTTTTCATTGACGAAATCAAGCAAGGGAAACCATAGGCTGTAAAATAAGCGGCCATCTTTTTCAGATAGGGTCCTGATTTTTTTCTCTCCTTTATCCTTTTTTTTTATTGTAGCATCCAGCTGAGAAGCCCGCAAGGGCAAACTGGGGTGTATATTTGTGCCTGCTATCGGTCACCGAAAAGGAAAGCTGCGATTCCACCGATGATCAGGATGGGCAAGGCCAGGTAAAGTAAGCCGCCTACCACCATTCCGATTAGGATCACCGGGAAAAAGATGACGTAGCAAAGCGTTACTATTCACAGCCGATTAGATATTGATCTTTAATACCCCGGCATTGTCCGGG
>CAVJHW010000151.1:0-5591 GCA_963649395.1 Coriobacteriaceae bacterium
ACGGAACAATCCGTGTAACCACAGGTTTGGGTGTTTTGACACCCAAACCAATATTGTGTTCCTGTAATTTATACTCGACTAACCACTAACATTTTAACTGAAATTCCTTTCTTCTGTCAAGATGATTCCTTGTGATTTTCTGAACTTCGCGCCCCTTTTCTGTCCATCAGACCGAGCCTTGTTTCTTGCTCTTGCGAAGATTTTTAAAGAATTCACTCAGCATATTGCTGCATTCCTCCTCCAGCACTCCCTCGGTAATCTTCACCTGATGGTTGAATTGGGGCATGTCCAGAAGGTTGATGACGGATCCGGCGCAGCCTGCCTTGGGATTACGGCAGCCTATGACCACCTGGTCGATCCTGGCCTGCACCAGGGCTCCGGCACACATTTGGCAGGGCTCCAAGGTCACATACATGACGCAGCCCTCCAGCCGCCAATCCCCCAGTTTTTTGCTGGCCTTGCGGATGGCATTCAATTCTGCATGAGACAGGGTATTCTTATCTGTATTTCGCCGATTATATCCTCTGGCGATAATCTTATCTTGACAGACGATGACACAGCCGATGGGAACCTCCCGCAAGGCCTCTGCCTTCTTTGCCTGGCGAAGGGCCTCCCTCATGTACTTTTCCTGAATTCCATGCTCCTCCATGTTCTTCCCTTCCTGTCTTCTTGCCCGCAGCTTCTTCCCTTATCCCACCGACATGCCCCTACAGGGACTAGCGTTGCGTCGCGAGCCTGTCGTGGACTCAGACTTTTGACACTGTAACCAACATTTGGTCTTCGCCTACGTCCCCCTTGCTAATCCACGCCTCGAATCTCCACCCGAGAAATATCCTTTCTCAAAAGATCCCGAAAGCGTTCCAGCTGCTCCCTGGAATATCCCGTAAAAATGGGGGATATCACGCCCTCCGAGGCCCTGTAATTCTGAAGGAAATAGCGCCTACAGCCCTTCAGCCACCGTCCCATGGTCTCGAATTCCTTCCATCCATGCAGTTCCCGAACCACCGTGGTGCGAAATTCATAATCCACCCTGCCCTCCAGCAGGAATTCCACGGAATCCTGGATCCGCAGAAGATCCACTTCCTTCAGACCCGCTGTCTCGGCATAGCGAGCCGGTGCATTCTTGATATCCATAGCTACATAATCCAGTAAGCCCTCTGCCACAAGCTCTTTGATCACCTCCGGGCGATATCCGTTCGTATCCAGCTTGACCTTGTAGCCCAGCTCTTTGATTTTACAGATGAAATTCCCCAATTCCGGATGCAGGGTGGGTTCTCCCCCGGTAATACAGACCCCCTCCAGAATCCCCTTCCGCCTTTTCAGGTGTTCCAGAATTTCCTCCTCTTCCACCACCGGCTCCTGCTCCGGGTAGAGAACCAGCCTGCCGTTTTGGCAAAAAGGGCAGCGGAAATTACAATGGCCCAAAAATACCGTGCAGGCCAAATGCTCCGGATAATCCAATAAGGTCAGTGTCTGAAAACCATGTATTTTCATAATTAACGCATCCCCCCATCTTATCCAATGTGCAGGATCTCCCGTATCCCATAGGCGACTCCGTCCTCCAGATTGGTCTTTGTAATATAATCCGCAGCTCTCTTGCAATTAGGAGAGGCATTGGCCATGGCGATCCCGCAACCCGCCGCCTGCAGCATATCAATATCATTATCCGCATCTCCAAAGGCTGCTGTCTCCTCCGGAGAGATATCCAATTGTTCCAGGAGAAAGCGAAGACCTGCCGCCTTGCCTGCTTGGGGACTGGACAGCTCCACCCGGTTACGGACAGAGGAGGTGATATATAAGGGCTCCCCACAATGCTTCAGCAAGTCCCAGATCTCCATCCTGTCCTTTTCCCTCTGAAGAATCAAATCCAGCCCATCCAGCTCCCCTGCGTGCTCCTGAATAAATGCACCGATATCCCCTACTCCCTGCCGGGTAGTTCGGACATATTCGATGGCATAGGGCATAACCCCGAAGCTCCCCGGATCCCGAACATATTCCTCCCGGGCATAGGGAATCCCCTGCAGGAAGGCCTCGTAGTTGCAGCAATACTTTTCCGTGAGCTTCATAGTTCTCTCCACGGCTGCCGCAGTCAAGGTTACCCGACGAATGCACCGACCCGTCCCCAGCTGATAGACGGCCGCTCCATTGGAGGTAATGGCATAATCGATCCCTTCCAGTTCTGTCACGGCCCTTGGCAGGGAATGCAGGGCTCTTCCGCTGGCCACGATCACATGGACCCCGCAGGCTATGGCAGCCTCCAAAGCCTGGCGATTGCCCGGACTGAGGCTCTTAGCATCTGACAGGGTCGTTCCGTCCAGATCCAAGGCAAGACAACGAATTCTGCCTTTTGCTCCCTTCTTCACGTCCTTCCCCTCCATTTTATTCTTCTCCCTTCCTTTTTGACCCCTTCCCCCCAATCCCCCTTTTTCCTCCTAGGTCCTGTCCTTGTCTCCGGACATCAGCCTGTGGGGACTTTTTCGGTTGAAACTCTTGCGACTTTTGCGTATAATAGGATGAAAAGGAATCGCTCCCGGGGGAAAAGCAAAGGCTCCTGCCGCCCAAGGACGGCGCCATCACTGCGCCATCACTAAGGAGATTCCGCTGCATTGGGCTTCAGGCCCGGCAGCCACCACCAACGAAAGTCAGGAAAGGATATCTTATGCTACGTCTTCTGTTACTGCTGCTGATCGCAGTGCTATACTTAATTCTGACACTTCCTGTTCTCCTGTTCCTATGGCTGATAGGAAAAGGGAATCCTCAGCGCCGAACCCGCATCGCCAGCGCCATGATCCGCTGGGTCTTCCGATTATTGATTGCCGGAGCCGGAGTAAAGCTAACCGTCATCGGAGAAGAAAGGGTTCCCAGGGACACTCCTGTCCTCTATGTAGGCAACCACAGAAGCATTTTCGACATCATCCTAACCTATATCCATACCCCCCGAGCCACCGGTTATGTAGCCAAGAAGGAGTTGGGAAATATTCCTCTCTTTTCTCTCTGGGCCCGGTACATTGGCTGTCTTTTCTTCGACCGTAAGAATCTGAAGGAAGGAATGAAAATGATCTTGGACGGCATCCAGCTGCTTAAGGAGGGTACCTCCGTATTCATCTTCCCGGAGGGTACCCGCAACAAGAACACCGAAGACCTGCCCCTGCTCCCCTTTCACGAGGGAAGCCTCAAGATGGCCTCCAAAAGCAGACGCCCGGTGATTCCGGTCTCCATTTGCAATTCCGTCAGCATCTGGGAAGGCCATTTTCCCTGGGTGCGGTCCGCCCAGGTGGTCATCGAATACGGGCAGCCCATTGATCTGGCTCAGCTGCCGCCGGAGTATAAGAAACAGCCCGGCGCCTACATCCGCCAGCTCATGGAGGAAACCATGAAGCGAAATCAAAAGCTGCTGAGATAAGGCTAAGCTATCTGTTCTTGGCCCCGGACCCTTTCTTCCTGCGGTTCTGCTCCTCGATGGTATGTAAAATATAATTCTGCTGGCGCTCGATATGGCTGGTTGTCACTGCCTTGGATCCTTCCATATCTCGCTGCCGCAGCTTATCCAAAAGTGCATCATGCTCCTGAATCAGGGACGTACGGATCTCCTCATCCTTCAGATATTCCACCCGATAGCGATACATCTGCTCCCGAATATTATTCAGCAGCTGGACCAGCCGCTCATTTCCCGTAGCCTTGTAGATTAGATCATGAAAATCCACATCTGCCTGGGCAAGCTCTGTCAGATCATCCTCTCTGACAGCATTTTCGAACTTTCGGGAGGCCTGGTAGAGATTCTCCAGCTGTTGGTCCGTGATTCTCTGACAGGCCAGGGTTACTGCCATCTCCTCCAGACCCATGCGAACCTCCAGCACATCCTTCAGATCCTTCTCAGTGATCTCCGCCACCTGGGCTCCTTTCCGCGGGATCATGACTACCAATCCCTCCAGCTCCAGCATGCGAATAGCCTCCCGAACCGGGGTTCGGCTAACTCCCAGCCGATTGGCCAGCTTGATCTCCATCAAGCGTTCTCCCGGCTTTAGATCTCCTTGCATGATTCCCTTGCGCAGGGCGTGAAAGACCACGTCCCGCAAGGGCATATACTGGTACTCTGCCATGATTCTCGTCAGATCATCCTCCTTCATACACGTCCACCCCCTTGAAAAGGCCTTGTAAGAACTACCTGTCGTGCCAGGCCGCTGGCCTTCAGCGCCCTGCCGGCTCTCTCTGCTGTCCGTCTGCTGTCAAAAATCCCAAATACCGTAGGTCCGCTGCCGCTCATCAAGGCGCCCATAGCGCCATGTTCTTTCATGTGCTTCTTAATCTCTCCTATCACCGGATGAGCAGCAATACTTACCTCCTCCAAAACATTGGCCATACGCTCCGTCACTCCCGGCAGGGAACCCTCCTCAAGGGCCGCCAGCATTCCGTCGATATCCGGATGATCCGTAATCTCATCCGCCCGCAGATTACCATAGACATACCGGGTGGAAAGGCTGACCCCCGGCTTACCGATCAGAATATGGCAGGCAGGCATGGGGGGCAGAGGGGTCAATCTTTCGCCGATGCCCTCTGCCAGGGCTGTTCCCCTCAGAAGGCAATAGGGTACATCCGCCCCTATCTGCACCGCCCGTTCCATCAATTCCCTCTTGGATAAGCCCAAACGAAAGATCCGATTGACCCCTACAAAAGCCGCGGCCGCATCGGAGCTTCCCCCCGCCATACCCGCAGCCACCGGAATCCGCTTGGTTAAGCGCATCTCCAGCCCTTGGGAAATATGGAACTCCTGCATCAGGAGATCTGCCGCCCGATAGGCCAGATTATTGGAGTTGACTGGCACATAAGGCAGATTGGTGGTCATCCGTATCCCCGGCTCAGGGATTTCTGTCAGGATCAACTCATCGTGAAGCTGCACCGTCTGCATGATCATGCGGACCTCATGATAGCCATCCTCTCTCTTTCCCACCACATCCAGACCCAGATTAATCTTAGCCATTGCCTTTAATTTCATGATTTTCGACCTCAGCGTACCTGTGTATTGTATACAGTCATAGTAGCTATTTCCTGCCCCATTGTCAAGCCCGAAATTTTAGAATCAAATTGACCTTTTTCTCCTTTTATGCTATTCTAAATAGAGAAATACTTTTTTAGTCTGAAAATTTTAGCAAATTTTGTAAACTGCCAGTTAGCAAAAAAGGGGATCCATCTTGTCGGAATAAAGAAGGATTATATTTTATTCGATCTTTTTCTTATTGATCTTCCGGCTCTGGTTTTAGCCTTAGCGTTTGCAATGCACTACATCATAAAGAACAAATTGCCCGACTTCTTATTCATTTCTCATATCCGGTGGTACTTTATGATTGTTGGCACCTTTCTCCTGGCCGTTGAAGCCATCCGCTGGAGGAAGCGGATGCAAAAGTCTCCGTGAAACGCATGCGGTGTTTCCAAAAAACAGCGTGCTGCCTTCTCATCACTGAAGAAACGAGAAGGCAGCACGCTGTTTTGCACCACCACGTATGAAAGCCAGCTGCTCCGCACTTCGTGCTCCCGCAGCTGCCGCCAGTATCAACAATCCGCCCTATCGGGCTACTTGTCGATACCGGCTTGCC
>CAVJHW010000152.1:0-5590 GCA_963649395.1 Coriobacteriaceae bacterium
TTCCCCCACCGACATGCGAGCATGTCGTGGGCTCAGGCTTTTGACACTGTAACCCATATTTCATTTTTCCGTTCCAAATTCATACCAATTGTATTATGGCACAAAAAGACATGGTTCGCAAGATAATCTCCTCCGAACATCCCGGGGGTGGATCACTTGCCTTGCTTTTGGGAAACAAAAAAAAGGACACATATCTGTCACTGACCTATGTATCCTCTTGGTTCTATTTTGGATGGGGAAATGCTATGGATGATATTTTATTCCATAATCAGCTTCATGATCCCTCTCTCTATATTTTCCAAGGCTTCTGTCTCGCTGATCTCTCCGCGGATCGACCGCATAATCTCCTTGGGCATGATGGAGGTATAGATGATATTCTTCCACCGGCTTTCGTCCAGGATCTCCGGCAATACTCTCTTCTTGCTTTGGCGGTTGCTCTTCAGGGCTACCTCCTTCCAGGGTTCCAGGCTGTCCAGGTCGGATCGATAGTAATAATCCTTGGCGAAGGTGGATCCTCCCAGGATGGAAAGGGGAATTCCATTCTGGCTTCCGCAGGCCCATAGCAGGAAGCGCTCCGCCTCTTCCTGGTGCTTTCCGTGGCGGTTGAGGCCCAGACTCCAGCCGCCCTGCACGGGGGTGGAACCCGGAATCAGGGCATAGCCCAGGTTACCGGCAACCTTGGATTTGGTATAATTATTAATATCTCCTACATCAGAATTGTAGAGGATGACCATGGCGCTGTCCCCGGAGCTGAACTCTGCCGCGCATTCGTCCCAGGAGGACAGCTTTCGGTCGGAGCAGAATTGATGGGAGATCTTGAGATTTTTCAGGGCATTTACCGCATTGTTGCTATTGATGGTAATATTGCCATGCTCGTCAAACATATGGCCTCCGTAGGCCCACAGACGGTTGAGGAAATCGATGGAGGTATAGACATTCTTGCCGGAGGACATGGAAACCCCATACCGCACCGGGGATTCCGGAGTATAGCTGCGGGTGAAGAATTCTGCCACCCCATTAAATTGTTTCCAGGTCTTGGGGGGCTGGAGTCCCTCGTTGTAACGCCTTTGAAACCTGACCTGCAAGGCCCGGGATTCGAATAAATCCTTCTGGTAGAAGAGGATCTGGGCACCGGGCATAAAGGGGATGGTATAGAGGGATTCCACATACATCCCATAGTCCTGGACAGCCCCCTCCACAAAGCCCTTCAGATAGCCCTGCTGATCCTTGAGGATATGATCCAGATTCTTCACCAGTCCGCTTTCCACAATGCCGTCAAACCAGGTGATGTCTATCATAAATCCGTCATAGTAGTCATTCTTCCCCTCTGCATGCTGATATAGGATCTGCTCCAGCTCATCATAGGGATACATGTCAAAACGAAGCCTTTGACCGCTTTCCTTCTCATAGATCAGGGAAAGCATCTTCAGGCTTCTGGCGGAGGAACAGTCATACATGGCAAAGCGCAGCTCATGGTCTCCCTCCCGGATCCCTTCCTGGATGGGGGATATCTGATCGAACTGTGCCTGGATACATTGGGTAATAGTTTCATGCATATGGGGTCTTTCGATGGCGTCCAGCAGGAGGGAAATGGTCTCTTTTGCCAGCTTCTTCGGAGACACGGACAGCTCTCCGGCATAGACTTCCGCATCCTCGATCCAGTTGCTGGTCTTCAGGGCATAGACCGAGACATCCTCCATTTTCAGGAGGGTTAATGCCTTTTGTACCCCTCTTCCTATCTCACTGCTGCCCACGATGACCCCGTCCAGGTCCGGACAGGCCATGGCCAGCTCGAAAAGGGCTTGAAAGCCTCTTTCCTTGCTTCCGTCTACCATTCGGATCAAATAGTCATCCTCGAAAAACTCCTTGTAAATATCTCCAAAGCCTCCTGCCGTCAGCAATTCATTCTCTATAATCATGCCCACATTGCGATGCTTCTTCTGCCTCATCTCAATCATGAGTCGGCGAAGGGAGGACCGGTAGTCCATGACAATCACGTCCCCCGCAAGGGACAGGCTGTCCTGACAGCTGATCACCACCTGGGGGATCCGGACCTTGTCCCACTCCTCATAAGAGTCTTGCAGCAGGGTGGTATACAGGATCACCCCATCCATCCGCAATTCCTGAAAGGAGGTGATGGACTTTTTCTCTATCTGCTCGTTATTTCTGCTGAATTTTACCATCAGGCTGTAGCCCTGACTTCTGAGGCGGTGCTCCAGCTCCATCACGAATTCACTGTATTTCTGCTGGATGATATCAGGAATGACCAGACCGACCGCATAGGTTCTGGCATTCTTCAGGCTGCGGGCGGTGGCATCCGGGGAATAACCCAAGGTACGCATGGCACCCTCCACCCGTTCGATCAGGTCGGCATTGTTGGTTTTTCCATTTAAGACATTGGAAACCGTTCCCAGAGATACCTGTGCAAGCTTTGCAACATCCTTAATCGTAGCCATCCAAACCCTCTCCCCTATGATCTCATTGATACACGAAAACTGCTCAGAGCCGACGCAGTCTTGGAAATGCCAGCATTTCGCGTCTGCACACGGAAGCCCTGCTAGCCCTTCAGAGCTTACTTTTGCTTGGCTCTGAACAGTTCCATTTTATTGCATATGAGCGGGAAGGTCAACCATACTATGAAACAATTCCCCGGGCTTTGCGCTCGTCCTCTGTCATGGCGGAATCCAGGGTGAAGGACATCAAGGATTCCTGGCTGGCCTCCTCGTTGATGGTCTCGCCCCGCTTATAGCCATGATGCATGACAATGATTCTATCGCACAGGGACAGGACCTCCGGCATTTCCGAGGAAATCAAGACTACGGAAACTCCCTGGGCGGTCAATTCGTCAATAATCTTGTAGATCTCGTCCTTGGCCCCGATATCGATTCCATGGGTGGGCTCATCCATGAAGAGGATCCTGGGTTCGTTCATCAGCCACCGGGCCACGATGGTTTTCTGCTGATTACCTCCGGACAGACTGGTAATGGGGGCATCCAGGGAAGCGGTCTTGACGTTTAATTTCCTGCTGTAGGCATCGGCGCCCTGATTCATGGATTTTTTGTTCAAAATCCCATGCTTTGCATGGACTCTTTGGTAGACCATCAAAATATTTTCCTTGACATTCATCCGCAGGAAGAGGCCCTGAATCTTCCGTCCCTCCGGAACCATACCGATTCCGTGGCGGATGGCATCGTCGCAATTCCGGATGACAACAGGCTGGCCATCGATCTCTATGCTGCCGGATTTCTTCATATTAGCTCCGAAAATGCATTGCAAGGTCTCGGATCGACCGGCTCCCACCAGGCCTGTCAGACCCAAAACCTCTCCCGGATAGAGGTCAAAGGACACATTATTCACCTTTCCTGCCATATCATACAGGTTTTTCACCGACAGGATAGGTTTTTTATCCTTATAATCCTTGATAAACTCCCTTTTATGGGCTCCCTGGAAATCTCTGCCCACCATGAGGCTGACCATACGGTGTTCATCCAGCTCCTGAGCCGGATAAGTTCCCACATGGGTTCCGTCCCGCAGTACGGTAATGGTATCGGCTATGGCCAGGATCTCCTCCAGCTTATGGGAGATATAGAGGATTGAGATTCCCTCCTTCTTCAGCTTCTCAACGATCTTCAAGAGGAAAGCAACCTCATTGCTGGTCAGAGAAGAGGTGGGCTCATCCATAATCAGCATCTGGGCATGAAGGGAAATGGCCTTGGAGATCTCCAGCAGCTGCTGCTCGGAGACGCTGAGATCCTTCACTAGGCTGGTGGGGGAGATATAATCCACCCCCAGCTGATGCAGATATTCCCGGCAGGACTGGTTCATGGCCTTGTAATCCACCAGGCCAAACCGGTTTCGGGGCATCCGATTGAGGTAAATATTTTCGGCAGCCGTCATGGTGGTGGCCAGAGACAGCTCCTGGTGGATCATGGCTATCCCCGCATCCTCCGCCTCCTTGATGGAGGCAAAATGCCTTTCCTGACCCTTGAATATCACCTTTCCCCTGGTGGGGGCGAAAACTCCTGAGAGGATATTCATCAGAGTCGATTTCCCTGCTCCATTCTCACCCACGATGGCATGGATCTCTCCTTCCTTGATCTCGAAAGAAACATCCTTCAATGCAACCGTTCCGGGAAATTCCTTTACAATATTGTCAATTTTGCAAATAACCTGTTCACTCATACTATCCATATCCTCCGGGAACACTTCCATGGACAACCGCTGGTTCTTCATCCTTAAAACAGCTCCGGGAAAAGCTCCTTTACATTATCCGGGGTTGCCACAATGGCCTCATAGGTATTGACTTCCTCCTCCGGAACCACTCCGGCGGTCAGGTAGTTATAGGCATCGATCACCGGCTGATAGCCCTGATTAAAGGAATCCTGATCGATGCAAATGTTGATGACTCCGTCTGCAATATAATCTACGATAGAATCCAGCACATCATGGCATACCAGCAGGACATCCTGATCCTTGCCTGCATCCACCAAAGCCTGGGCGGCACCGGAGGGTCCGCCTGCGGTCACATAGATAGCCTTTACATCCGGGTTGGCATTCAAAATATCTGTCGTCAGGCTATAGGCCTCATCGGCACTGTCATTGTTCTGATATTCCCCTACGCATTCCAGATTGGACAGCTCATCGGTGATCTCATGGCAGCCCTTTCTGCGGTTCTCATGACCGGTCACAGAGAAGTCCCCCGTAATGATGGCATACTTTCCGCCGTCCGGCATTGCTTCTGCGATGGCATTGCCTGCCACATTACCGGCCTGCACGTCATCCATGCCATAGAAGGCTACCCTTGCGCTGTCCGGCAGGTCACAGTTAAAGAGGAATACGGCGATTCCGGCCTTCTCCGCCTGCTCCACTGCCGGTTCCAATTCATCGGAAATAGCCAGGAAACAGATGGCATCGTATTTGGAAGCGACACAATTCTCCACTGCGGAGCTCCACTCCATGGCATCAAAGGAGGACACGGCAATGACATCTACGGTACAATTTTTATCTGCCAGCACTTCCTTGGCAAAATCCTGTCCCACCTTGACCGTAGCTCCCCAGGGATTATTCTGCACGCAGATGGTTGCAATCCGCAGCTTCTCTGAGGGATTTTCCTTTACCGGGAGGGAGCGCAGAACCTTACCATCCGGTGCTTCCACCTCTTCATATTCCACATCCCCGGAGGCCTTTGCGCTGGTAGCCGAGGACCCGCTGTCCGAACTGCTGCTGTCCGCATCCGCAGATGCGCTGACGGAGGAGCTGCTGTCCGCCGCCGAAGAGGCTGCGGAAGAGGAGGATCCGGAGGAATTCCCACATCCCGCCAAAGCCATAGCCCCTGCCAATCCTACTGCCAAAATACCGCTCATCCATTTTCTTCTCATAATCCAATTCCTCCTAAATTTTAACTGGTTTTTTAAATCTTGGTTTAGGGGTCAAAACACCCAAACCTTTGCTTACCTAGCTTCCCTTTTCTTGCGAATGCAGTCGATGGCTACCGACGCGATGATTACGATTCCCAGGACAACAGTCTGCCAATAGCCCGGAACGGCGATTTGCACAAAGAGGTTCTTCAGAAGAGCCATCAGGATGGCAC
>CAVJHW010000153.1:0-5573 GCA_963649395.1 Coriobacteriaceae bacterium
CTACAGGGGTAATGGCATTTTCTGCGCCTCCGGCTACCATGACATCCGCATCCCCATATTGAATGGCTCGGAAGGCATCTCCGATACTGTGGGTGCCGGATGCACAGGCTGTCACGACACTGGTGCATTTTCCCTTAGCTCCCAGGTGAATGGACACATTGCCAGCCGCCATATTGGCAATCATCATGGGAACCAGCAGCAGATTAACCCGGGCCGGTCCCTTGTCCAGAAGCCGCTGATGCTCCCGTTCGATGGCCTGCAGACTCCCGACACCGGATCCAATGATGACGCCCACCCGGTAGGGATCCTCCTCCTCCATCCGGATTCCCGCCTGACCAAAGGCCTCCATAGCCGCCACCAAGGCGTATTTAGAAAAATCCTCCATTCTCCTGGCTGTTCTGGAATCCATATAATCCGCCGCCTTGAAATCCTTCACCTCCGCCGCCAGCTTCACCTTATAATCACTGGTATCAAACTTGCTGATGGGGCCGATGCCGACACGGCCGGCCTTGATGGAAGCCCAAAAATCCTCTACATTATTGCCTATGGGTGTCACCGCACCCAGTCCGGTTACAACTACTCTGCGTTTCATATTTTGTCTCCTTGCATTGTTTGAAAAGTCCCGGCGGTCAGCCAGGCCCCTTCACATTCCCATGCCGCCGTCTACACCCAGAATCTGACCCGTAATGTAGGAGGCCTGATCCGAAGTCAGGAAACCCACTGCGGCTGCCACATCCTCCGGTCGACCAAAATATCCCAAGGGAATCTGCTGCCGGGAGGCCTCCTGAACCTCCTCCGGCAGAACGCCTGTCATATCCGTCTGAATGAAACCCGGCGCAATGGCATTGACGGTAATACCCCGGGAGGCCAGCTCCCGGGCTGCGGATTTGGTCAGACCGATGATTCCCGCCTTGGAGGCGCTATAATTCGCCTGACCACTGTTGCCATGGATGCCCACCACGGAGGTCAGATTGACAATACGCCCCCGCCTTTGCTTGAGCATCAAGCGGGAAGCAAAGCGGATAGTATGGAAGGTTCCCTGAAGATTCACCTCCAGGACCCGACGAAAATCCTCCTCCTTCATCTGCATGAGGAGGCCATCCCTGGTGATTCCCGCATTGTTGACCAGGATATCCAATCTTCCATATTCCTTACTGATCCTTCGCATCATGTCCTCACAAGCGGTAAAGGAGGAAACATCCGCCTGCATCAGAACTGCTTCCCCTCCTGCCTTTGCAATCTCCTGTCCTACTTGCTCGGCTTTTTCTGCTGACCCATTATAGTTGACAATGATCCGATTGCCTCTTCTGGCCAATTCTAGGGCAATGGCCCGCCCGATTCCCCGAGAGGCTCCTGTTACCAGGGCAACTTTTTTCTCTATCATAGTTCCTCCTCAGCTCAATACTGCCAGCAGCTTGTCCACATCCTCCAGACAGGCCACCTGGTGTACCACTGCCTTTTTGTCTATTTTCCTCATAAATCCCGTCAAGGTCTTGCCGGGACCAATCTCCACAAAGGTATCAAAGCCTTGCGCCAAAATTGCTTCCATGGATTGCTGCCAGCGAACGGGAGAAGCCACCTGATCTCTGAGCAGGAGTCTGGTGCGATGGATGTCCGTGATAATCTCTGCCGTCACATTGGTCACATAGGGAATCTTTAATTCTGCCATAGCTACCTCTTCCAGGCACTTCATCAGCTTATCCCCCGCCAACTCCAGCAGGGGAGAATGAAAGGGGCCGCTGACCTGCAAGGGCAGAACCCGTTTTGCACCGCCTTCCTTCAGACGGGAAGCGGCTTCTGTAACCGCCTCTGCCGCCCCCGTAATCACAATCTGACCGGGACAGTTATAATTGGCGATCCAAACCTGATTGAAGGGTTTGGATATTTCCCTTCTCTGCTGTTCCAGAATTCTTTCGATTTCGGAGGCCTCCATGCCCAAAACTGCCGCCATAGACCCCTGTCCTGCCGGAACTGTATCCTGCATCAGCTGTCCCCGCAGACGCAGGGTGCGGGCCACATCCAGGGCTGACATGCCGCCGGAGGCACAGATAGCGCAATATTCTCCCAGACTAAGACCGGCAGTAATCTGCGGCTGGATACCGGCCTCGCGGACCACCCGCTCCATAGCCAGACAGGTGACTGCCAGAGCAGCCTGGGTATATTCCGTCAGATTCAATCTGTCATTTTCCTCAAAGCAAAGGGCCTTCAAATCCAGAGAAAGGAGGTCTGAGGCCTGGTCATACAATTCTGCCGCCAGGGGACTATTTTCGTAGAAATCCCTGCCCATTCCCACCTTCTGGGCTCCCTGTCCAGGAAATAGAAATGCAATCTTACTCACAGCCTTGGCCTCCTTTCAATAATTGCTCCGCCTCTTGCACCATTCTTTCCACGATCTCCCGGCAGGTGGGAAGGTCATGGATCATCCCGGCAATCTGACCGGACATGACGCTCCCCTCCTTCACATCTCCCTCCTGCACCGCCCGACGCAGGCCTCCTACCGTAAGATTCTCCAGTTCCTCGAAACCGGCCCCCTTTTGCTCCATTTCCAGATATTTCTTGGTCACAGCATTGCGCAGAACCCTGACAGGATGTCCGGTGCTCCTTCCGGTCACCCGGGTATCAATATCCTTGGCCTTGAGGATATAGTTCTTGTAATTGTCATGGACCAGGGCCTCCTGGCTGGCTACGAAGCGGGTGCCCAGCTGTACCCCCCGGGCCCCCAGCATAAAGGCTGCTGCCATCCCCCGGCCGTCTGCAATGCCTCCGGCTGCGATCACAGGAATTTCTACGGCATCCGCCACCTGAGGAACCAGAACCAGGGTAGTAGTCTCACCGATATGACCGCCGGATTCCGTCCCCTCCGCCACCAGAGCATCGGCACCGGCCCGCTCCATCATCTTAGCCATGGCCACAGAAGCCACCACAGGGATCACCTTAATTCCTGCTTCCTTCCACAGGGGCAGATATTTTCCCGGATTGCCTGCTCCCGTAGTGACTGCCTTGACTCCCTCCTGGGCAATCACCTGGGCTACTTCATCGGCATAAGGGCTCAACAGCATCACATTCACCCCAAAGGGCTTGTCTGTCAGCTTCTTAGCCCTGCGGATCTGCTCTCTTACCCACTCTGCCGGTGCATTGGCAGCTCCTATAATTCCCATACCGCCAGCCTCCGACACGGCAGCCGCCAGCCTGTGCTCGGCCACCCAGGCCATTCCTCCCTGGATGACCGGATAATCTATTCCCAATAAGCTTGTAATCTCTGTCTTCATTCTGTCCTCTTTTCTGCTCTCTTCTCTGTCTTTCCTTCGTGATAGGGCCCCCTTGAGACGGCATGGAACTTTACTTTTCCTCTGCCTCTTCTCTTCTTGGATCCATCTGCCATTCCAGATAGGTGGCTCCCCAGGAGAGACCAGCTCCAAAACCGCACAGTATGATCTTCTGCCCCTTCTTCAACTCCCCTCGACGATTCCATTGATCCAGCAGAAGGGGGACTGTCGCCGAAGAGGAGTTGGCATACTCTCCCACGTTCATGGGGAACTTCTCCAGGCCCAGATGCATCCGCCGGGCAATGGATTCCAGAATTCGGCCATTGGCCTGATGCAGCACATAAGTATCAATGTCCTCCGCCTGCATTCCTATCTTGTCCAGCAGCTGGTGCAGGACCTCCGGAACCCGGGTTGTGGCAAACTTGAAGATTTCCTTGCCATCCATCTGCATATAGGTTTCTTCCAGGGGGACTTCCTTGGCTTGATTTCTGCTCTGACAGGTCATAGCCCGACCACGGGCCCCATCGGAATGCATCACACAGTCAAAGGGAATCTCCGGGGCGGCCTGCAGGACAGCCGCCCCAGCACCGTCCCCAAAGAGGATACAGCTGCTTCTGTCCTTCCAATTTGTCAGATCCGTAAGGGCATCAGCCCCGATGATCAGAACCGTCCTGCACATTCCTGTCCGGATATAGGCCTGCGCCGTATTATAGGCAAAGACAAAACCACTGCAGGCGGCATTCAAATCATAGCAGACCGCATGGCTGGCTCCAATCAATGCTTGCACCGCACAGGCCCCACAGGGCAAGATCAGGTTGGAGGAAATGCTGGCCAGGAGGATCATATCCACCTCCTCTGGGGCAATTCCTGCCATAGCCAGGGCTCTCTCGGCTGCCTCCGCCGCCAGGCTGACAGTGGATTCCTGACCGGAAATGATATGGCGCTGGCGAATCCCCGTCCTTTCCCGGATCCATTCATCATTGGTATCCACAAATTGAGACAGCTCTTCATTGGTAACCACCCTTACCGGCAGACTGGATCCTGTTCCACATATTTTCCCATTCATGTCATTCTAAGTCTCCTCGCAAGTCAATTGCTTTTAAATTAAAATAGTTTGATACTTAAAGTATATGGATTTTTTTCATTTTGTCAAGAGAAAAAAAAGGTGGGTAGCTATGGTTTTGTCCATGGCCACCTACCTCTTTTACAATGCATTCCGACATCAAAGTCAGCAATCTACCCACTCGATATCCTTTTCAGCCTCCCAAAAGGTTTTTCCGTTAAATATGGGGGCTTTCTGAAACTCACCTTGCCCTTCGCTGAGGGACCGCCCATTGTATTCCCAAACGTACCCATCTTTTGCTGGTTCACATTGAAATACCTCCATATGTACCTTGCCATCTACTATATACCCCTGAAACCAATATTTAATCTTGTCATAAACAAAAACAATGTCTTGACAGGTATATATAGTGTCTATAAACTCATTTGGTTTCCCGTTAATCATAGCTTAATCCCCTTGAAATATTTTTTGTATTTCCTTTTCATCTCATCCGACAAACGCTTCGCGGGCGAGCGCATGAAGGGTCCTGTTGCATTCCTGCTAAATCGTTCATCGTATGTGTGATAATGTAAGACCAGAGTATGGTTGTTCCCAGTGAGTGATTTTTCGGGATGATAGGCAATTTCCATACTTAATGTATGACTATTGTCATATATTCGCATTTCGTGAAATGTACCATCAGGCTTTAACTTGATGTAAGCATTACTCAAATGTGATGATTCTGGCAAACTGTGTTTTCCATCAATACCTCGAAGCACCTTAACACCTTCTATACTGTCGACAGTTTGATAGGTGTACGGGACAGGATTTCCCGCTGCGAATGTACCTCTGCCGCCCATCTTACCGCACCACCTTTCTCGACGATAGGTAGTCTACCGATACGATATTGCCTTGCATTTCAGGAAAGGGCTTACCGAACACTATAATTTTTTCAGGCTGCAAGCGCACCAACATTTCATTGTATCCTCTCATAAATCTGACTCGGGACCGCTTGCAGCCAATCATACCAACTGCAACCGTTCCGCCTTTCTCAACGCCGTCAAAACAAAACTCAAAGCTCCGACTGTCGCTCCAACTTATTGTAGGAATCACTGTCAATCCTTTGTCTTGCCAATATGCGCCTACCCAGCGATTTTTCGCAACGTTTTCAAGCTGCCGCCACAAATCCATATCAACATAGGTAGAAAAGTCAGGCGTGAGCAGAAACGCATATTGAGAATAGCGACCAAGGGAACGTTCGGGAT
>CAVJHW010000154.1:0-1499 GCA_963649395.1 Coriobacteriaceae bacterium
CACCGACCGGAGCGTAGACGTGGGAGTGCGTAGCACGGAACAATCCGTGTAACCACAGGTTTGACTGCCACAAGAAGGAAAAGGCAGGGAGGGATCCGAGATGGATTATATTGTGCGGGCAACTGCTGCGGGAGGCCAGATTCGAGCCTTCGGGGCGGTAACCAGAGAATTGACGGAGAAGGCAAGAAGTTTACATAACACAAGTCCGGTGGCAACGGCAGCCCTGGGACGTTTGCTGACAGCAGGCGCCATGATGGGGGTTATGATGAAGGGAGACAGGGATATCCTGACCCTGCAGATCAAGGGGGATGGCCCTCTGGGGGGAATCACGGTAACGGCGGATTCCAAGGGAAGAGTGAAGGGCTTTGTAAATCAGCCGCAGGTTCTGCTTCCCGCCAACAGCCAGGGCAAGCTGGATGTGGGGGGCGCCCTGGGGCGGGGTTACTTGACGGTCATCAAGGACCTGGGACTCAAGGAGCCTTATTCCGGTCAAGTGGAGCTGCAGACAGGAGAGATCGGGGAGGATCTGACCTATTATTTTGCCGTCAGCGAGCAGGTGCCCTCTGCTGTGGGTTTGGGGGTCTTGATGGAGAGAAATAATACAGTGAAGCAGGCCGGAGGCTTTATCCTTCAATTACTGCCGGGAACCTCAGAGGAGACCATCGCCGGGCTGGAGGAGAGATTGGCTCAGATCAAGTCCGTCACCCAGCTTCTGGACCAGGGACTGACCCCGGAGGAAATTCTGGGTCAGCTCTTGGAGGGCATGGACCTGGAGATCTTGGATAGGGTTCCCACCGAATTTTATTGCAATTGCAGCCGGGAGCGGATGGCGAAGGCCTTGATTAGCATAGGAGCCAGGGAGCTGCAGCAGATGATCCTGGAAGGAGAGCCTGCCCAGCTGAAGTGCCATTTCTGCGGGGGGACTTATACCTTTTCGGTAGAGGAATTAAGAGAAATGCTGGCGGTTCGTTGACCTCAGGGACTTTGAGGAGACATTGACAGGCGGACAAACAGGAGAAGGGACGGGAAGAGATGGAAGAGGGATTTATTAAGGTGGCGGCAGCCACTCCTAAGATTCAGGTGGCAGATTGCAGGGCCAATGTAAGTGCCATCACGGAGGAGATCAAGGCCATGGAGGAGGAGGGAGCGAAAATCATGGTATTGCCGGAATTGTGCATGACCGGATATACCTGCAGCGACCTTTTCTGGCAGCAAAAGCTATTGAAGGATGCCCGGGAGGGCTTGCGGCAGCTGGCGGAGGTCTCCCGGGATATAGATGCCCTGATTTTCCTGGGCTTGCCCCTGGAAAAAGGGGGAAAGCTCTATAATGTGGCAGCGGGTCTCCACCGGGGGAAGCTGCTGGGCTTGACTCCTAAGCGATATCTCCCGAATTATAATGAGTTCTATGAGGCCCGCCATTTTGCTCCCGGGGAGGAGAGGGTGGACTGGATAGACTGGGAGGGAGAACAGGTGCCCTTTGGCATGAATCTGCTCTATGT
>CAVJHW010000154.1:1509-5489 GCA_963649395.1 Coriobacteriaceae bacterium
GCTCTATGTCTGCCCGGATATGCCCCATCTGACGGTGGCAGCGGAGATCTGCGAGGATCTGTGGGCACCGGCGCCTCCCAGCGTCAATCATGCCCTGGCAGGGGCAACCGTTGTGGTTAACTTATCTGCCAGCGACGAAATGACAGGCAAAGACCTCTATCGGAGAAGTCTGGTCAGCGCCCAGTCGGCTCGCCTGATCTGCGGCTATATCTATGCCAGTGCCGGAGAGGGAGAATCCTCCACGGACCTGGTCTTTGGGGGCCATAATTTGATTGCGGAAAATGGAACCATTCTGCGGGAATCCCGCCGTTTTGTCAATGAACGGATCTATGGAGAGCTGGATGTGGATCGGCTGGCGGGAGAGCGGCGGCGGATGACCACCTATCCGGCTGCCCATCAGGAGGACTATGGTAAGATCCCCTTCCGCCTGACCCTGGAGCAAACCCATTTGACCCGGTGCTTTGATCCCCGCCCCTTTGTTCCTTCCGACAAGCTTCATAGGGAAAAAAGATGTGACGAGATCTTAAATATCCAGGCTATGGGGCTGAAGAAGCGCTTGGAGCATACTCATTGCCAAAATGCGGTCATCGGCATCTCCGGGGGCTTGGATTCTACCCTGGCTCTCCTGGTGACAGCTCGAGCCTTCGATGCCTTGAAGCTTCCTCGGGATAAGATCACTGCTGTGACCATGCCTTGCTTCGGAACGACGGACAGAACCTATACCAATGCCTGCCGCCTGACCCGCTGTCTGGGGGCAGAGCTAAAGGAGGTAGATATTCGAGAGGCGGTGGAGTTGCATTTTCGAGATATCGGCCATGACGGAGCCCTCCATGATGTGACCTATGAGAATTCCCAGGCCCGGGAGAGAACCCAGATTTTGATGGATCTGGCCAATCAGACGGGGGGATTGGTCATAGGAACCGGGGATCTGTCGGAGCTGGCTTTGGGCTGGGCCACCTACAATGGAGATCATATGTCCATGTATGCGGTCAATTGCTCGGTGCCCAAGACCCTGGTGCGGCATTTGGTACGCTATTATGCAGACACCTGCCAGGATCCGGAACTGACGGAGGTTCTGCTGGATGTGTTGGATACCCCGGTAAGTCCGGAATTGCTGCCCCCGGAGGATGGCCACATCGCTCAAAAGACCGAGGAGCTGGTGGGTCCCTACGAGCTGCATGATTTCTTTCTGTATTATATGCTGCGCTTTGGCTATGAGCCTGCCAAGATCTATCGGATTGCCAGGCTGGCTTTTCAGGGGGAATACGAGGATGGGGTAATCTTGAAATGGCTGAAGAGCTTCTATAGAAGATTTTTCGCCCAGCAGTTTAAGCGTTCCTGTCTGCCGGACGGTCCCAAGGTGGGATCTGTGGCGGTCTCTCCCAGAGGCGATCTGCGGATGCCCAGCGACGGATGCGCCCGCAGCTGGCTGGAACAGGCAGACCAGCTGGGGTGAAGAGAAGCAGGCAGGTCGGTAACAGACCTGGGCTAAGGAGAAGCGGATCAGTTAGCAGCAGCCCCGGGCGAAAGAGCAGCAGGCCAGACAGCAGCAGCCCCGGGCGAAAGAGTTGCCCGGGGCTGTTGGGGGATTAATGAGAATGTTTCAGGCGTTCCTCGGCCTCCGGGTCCCGATCCAGGAGGGCGGAGAGGAAGCGAGCAGCGCCGGGTCCCTGTTGCTGGTAGGATTGCACCAGAGTCAGGCGGGCTTCCTTGGACAGGTGGTCGGCTATTCGCTCGAAGGCCAGGAGAATGTCGGTAAAGACGCAGCCCTCTGACACGGCGCACAGGCCCTGCCGCAGCCGATTCAGATGCTCCTCCCGATAATGGGCACAGTCTCGCATGATGGACCGCTCCAGGGAAACGATCTGGAAGGCAATCTTGGAATCCTCCGTGTTGAAGCAAGTCTCAGCCAGGGCCAAAGCCTGGGACATCTGATTGTTCAGATCCTGAAGTTCCCGGTGGGCGTCCTCCGAGAGGTTATTGCCCCCTTCCCGCAGGCGCTTGTAGGAAAATACAATACGGTAGAGATGGTCGCTGATATTTTCGTAGTTGGAGATGACATGGAGGAGCTTGGACAGCTCCCGGCTCTCCGGTACCGTCAAACTTTTGGTGGCCAGTCGAGCTAGGTAGGATTCAATTTCATCCTGGTACCAGTCCACCTTCTCCTCTGCCTTGCGGATGGCTGTGGCAGCCTTGTCCTCCCAATTGTCCAGCAGGTCTGTGGTCAGGGCAAAGGCCTGGTTGCAGGTCTGGATACATTCCAGGGTTCGCTGACGACATTGAGCCAGAGCCAAACTGGGGGTGGACAGAAGTCGGACATCCAGCAGAGATTCCTCCTGTCCCTGACTCTCCCGAAGAGTAAGCTTGGACAGCTTCTCCAACAATCCGGAACAGGGCAGAAGAATAATGGCACAGGCCAGCTTATAGCCGGAGTGGGTGATGGCGATGGTTACCGGTGTCGCTTCCTGGGACAGGAAGGGGAGAAGTCCGGCTGACCGCAGGATTATATAGAGGGGCATGGCGATCAGGGCACCGATGACGTTGATGTAGACATCCACGATGGCTGTTCGCTTGGCATTCTTGGAGGTTCCCATGGCGGAGATCAGAACCGGCACCACCTGACCGATATTGATACCCAATATCAAGGGAATGACACTTTCGAAGGTAATGCCTCCGGCCAGAGCCAAAGCCTGGACAACGCCCACTGAGGCGGAGGAGCTTTGCATAATGCCGGCCATGAGAATACCTACGGCCAGACCAAGGAAGGGGTTGGTCAGGAGCTCGAAGAGTCTCATGAATTCCGGCATTTCGCTGAGGCCGGACATAGAGCTGGACATGGCCAGCATACCATACATAAGGATGGCGAAGCCCAGAAGAATAGCTCCCACGTCCTTCTTACGTTCCTTGGACTGGAAGCGGTATAAAAGGATGCCGATAAAGGCCAGGATACAGGTAAAGGAGGCGGGCTTCAGCAGGCGCAGCAGGAAACTGGCGCCGTCGATGCTGGTGAGACTGATGAGCCATGCGGTGATGGTGGTTCCCAGGTTGGAGCCGATCATCAGGGGAATGGCCTGGCTGAGGGTCATCATGCAGGAATTCACGAAGCTGACAGCCATGACGTTGGTGGCTGTGGAGGATTGGATGACCATGGTCACCAGCAGTCCCACCATAAAGCCGCGAAAAGGGTTGGCCGTCATCCGGGTCAGGAAATTCTTCATCTGATTCCCGGCACATTTCTTCAGCCCCTCTCCCATATAGGTCATTCCGAACAAAAAGAGGGCGATGCCCCCCAGACAAGATAATACGTTGAAAAAATCCATGCGGACCTCCTGGTTTTCTTTTCTTGTGGGTGCTGCGAGATCACATTTGTGCGGAGCAGCTGGCCCTTGTCCCTTGTAGCAGCGACCAAAGCTGCCCTGGGATTTACATGAATTTTACCATTATTTAACAAAAGTGTCTATATGTAAAAAACAGGCAAAAACTAAGAAAAAAATAGGAAACCTCTATGGTTGCCTGGACAGTCACTTTCGCAGGAGAAAGGAGAACGTTATGAGCGTAAATTATCATGCGGCACAGAGTCGGGGTATTTTATTGGATCACAGCGATGCGGGAGCGGAGCAGTGGTATCAGAAGTTTCATGGATATGATCCCTCCAGGATAGCAGCCTTGTTGGGTCTGTCCTTTGATGACAAATATCTCTATGTAGATTATTACCGGAGAAGATATCGGCTAAGCTTGGCTTTCGGAACCCTGGAGAAACTGGAGCAAGAGCAGAAACAAGAAGAAGAACAGAGACAAGAGGAAGAACAGAAGCAGGAGAAAGAAGGGGGGCAGCGGAAGCAGAAGAAAGCGTTGAAAGAAGAGTGGAGTCGGGAAATCTATTTCAATGAGGCCATGGCAATCTACCATCTTCTCCTCTATGTCAGGGATGATGCCAGGGTCAGCGGCACCTGGGTGGCTAGTGATTCGGTAGATGGGGT
>CAVJHW010000155.1:0-5408 GCA_963649395.1 Coriobacteriaceae bacterium
CCTATTCTTGTCCCAGCTTCCCGGCATTTTTCTCTTTTCTACGCCTATTCTTAACCCAGCTTCCCAGCATTCTTTTCTTCTGTCTCTCAGTCTGTTTTCTTCTCTTCCTCCGTCCTGCCATAGGTGCGAAAGAAGGCGGACAGATTGGTCAAAGCATGGGCCAGAACCTCCACTTCCTGCCCGGTTAAGTGCCGCAGAACTGCTTCGGTCATCTTCTCATGAAATTCCTTGTGGTGATTGTAAGCACCCCGTCCCTTGGCCGTCAGAGATACATAGACTACTCTGCGATCCTTCTCACTACGGCTGCGCTCCACATAATGCTTCTTCACCAGGCTATTCATGGCGGTAGTTAGAGAACCAAGGGTAATATTCAGCCTTCTGGCAATTGTTGTCATGTTGTTGCCGGATATACCCACCGCCTCCAGCACATGCATATCGTTATTGGTAATATCCTTATATTCGTCAGTAATAATGGCCCGTTCTTCCAGGTCCCATATTTCGTTAAATAGGTAAACCAAAACATCATTAATGGTATCATGTGCGTTCAAGGCTCTTCTCCTGTAGTAAAGGTAGGCTTGGTTCGAGTATCGTGGCACTCGAACCCTCGGTTACACGGACTGTTCCGGGTAAGAGCCCGCAAGGGCAGACTCAAAGGTAGTATAGCATATTCTCTGCCGTATTTCTACATTTTTCTGAATCTCTTGTAGCGCTGATTGACCAGTTCTTCTTCCGTCATTGCTCCGTATTTGCCAAGGAAAAGGTCAATTCTCTTCTCCAGGAAGGGCAGGACGGAATCCAGATTGCTGTCTGTGAGAGGCTCCCCCTCCGGTATGACCTCCTCAATGATTCCCAGCTTCTTCAGGTCTTGGGAAGTCAGCTTCATAGCCTCGGCAGCCTCCGGTGCCCGCTTGCTATCTTTCCACAAAATGGAGGCGAATCCTTCCGGAGACAGGATGGAATAGGTGGAATTCTCCATCATCCACACCTCGTTGGCTACAGCAAGAGCCAGGGCGCCGCCGCTGCCCCCTTCCCCGATTACCAGGGAAAGAATAGGAACTCGCAGTCCTGCCATTTCCCAGAGATTGCGGGCGATGGCCTCCCCCTGCCCCCTTTCCTCCGCCTCCAGCCCGCAGAAGGCTCCCGGAGTATCCACGAAGCAAAGGATAGGACGGTGGAATTTCTCTGCCTGCCGCATCAGGCGAAGAGCCTTTCGATAGCCCTCCGGGGAAGCCATGCCAAAATTTCTCTTCATATTCTCCCTGGTCGTTTTCCCCTTTTCATGGCAAAGAACTGTCACCGGCATTCCGTGAAAGTGGGCAAGCCCGCCCACTACGGCGGGATCATCCCCATAGTGGCGATCTCCGTGCAATTCTATGAAATCAGTAAAAAGCCCCTGCAAGTAGGCATCCCCCACAGGCCGGTCTTTTCTGCGGGACAAGAGCACCCGCCCCCAGGCTGACATTCTCCTCGTCCCTTCCGGGGATGCCGCAGCTTCCTTTTTCTTTCTCCCCCTTCCTCCAGAGCTGTACACTTCCTGGGGAAGGCTGTTTTCCTCTCTGACAGAAGTGGCCTGCTCCCGGGCAAGGCTCTTTTCCTCTCTGACAGGGATAGCCTGCTCCTGGGCAAGGATATTTCCCGCCAAGGTCAAAGTAGGCTCTTCGTGAAGAGCCAGGATTCGATCCAGGGTTTCCTTCAGATTCTTTCGTTCCACGCAGGCATCTACAAAACCATGTTTCTGGAGGAATTCTGCTCTTTGAAAGCCCTTGGGAAGCTTCTGCCCTATGGTTTGCTCGATGACCCTGGGCCCGGCAAAGCCAACCAGGGCTCCGGGCTCCGCAAGAATGATATCCCCCAGCATGGCAAAGCTGGCCGTAACTCCCCCCGTGGTGGGGTCTGTCAGAATCGTGATGCACAACAGCCCTGCATCACTGTGCCGCCGCAGGGCCGCAGAGGTTTTGGCCATTTGCATCAGGGAAACAATCCCCTCCTGCATGCGGGCTCCGCCGGAACAGGCAAAGAGCAGGAGGGGAAGCCCCTCATGAGTGGCTTGCTCTACCAGTCTCGTGATTTTTTCTCCTACTACCTGACCCATGCTGGCCATGAGAAAACGACCGTCACAGACTCCCAAGGCCACCGGACGTCCCTTGAGCCTTATTTTCCCGGTAACCACTGCCTCCTCCAGGCCGGTTTTGAGCTTAGCCGCTGCCAGCTTCTGCGCATATCCCTTGAATTCCAGGGGATTGCTATCTGCCATCCCGCGGTTCCACTCCTCAAAGCTTCCGGGATCTGCCAGCATGGCAATGCGTCTGTCCGCTGGCATTCGAAAATAGGTATGACATTTAGGACAGGTATAGAGCTCTTTTTTCATATCTTCTGTCAGAAATGCCGCTTTACAGACCTTACATTTCTTCAGAAGTCCCTCCGGTACCTCCGGACCCCGCTCCTTCCTTCCTGCCTTATCCGGACTTCGTCTGGTTTTCTTAAACATGGTTTTCCATTCCATGATCTCTCACCTGCCTTAGATCTTATGGGTATTCAGATATTCAATATCGGTGCGTCCGGCTCGAAAGTCCCTTTCATTGAGGATCCGATAGAGATATTCGGTGTTGGTATCCACACCCTCCACGATAACCTCCCCCAGGGCGCTGGTCATCCGGTCGATGACTTCCTTCCTATCCTTCCCCCCCACAATGATTTTGGCAATCATGGAGTCGTAGTAGGGAGGGATGGAATATCCACCGTAAACCGCCGTATCCACCCTCACACCGCAGCCCCCGGGCAAATGCAGCCCCTCAATGGTGCCGGGGCAGGGGGCAAAGTTCCTATCCGGATTTTCCGCATTGATGCGGCATTCCATAGCATGACCGGATATGTGAATATCCTTCTGATGGATGTCCAAAGCCTGACCGGAGGCAATTCTTATCTGTTCCTTCACCAGATCGATGCCCGTCACCATCTCTGTCACCGGATGCTCCACCTGGATGCGGGTATTCATTTCCATGAAATAGAAGCGTTCCTCCCCCTCCACCAGGAATTCTATGGTTCCGGCATTGACATAATGAGCGGCCCGAGCAGCCCGAAGAGCTGCTTCTCCCATTTTCTTTCTCAACTTGGGAGACAAGGTCTGACAGGGGGCTTCCTCAATGACCTTCTGGTGATTTCTCTGGATAGAGCAATCCCTCTCTCCCAAATGAAGAACATTTCCCCGGCTATCTGCCAAAATCTGAAATTCAATATGGCGGGGATGTTCTACCAAATGCTCCACATACATGGTGTCATCCCCAAAGGACATAGCTGCCTCCTTGCGGGCTGTTTGAAAGGCCTTTTCGAATTCCTCCGGGGAAAAGGCCGGGCGCATTCCCTTGCCGCCGCCTCCCAAAGCGGCCTTGATCATGACAGGATATCCGATTCTCTCTGCCACTGCCAGCCCTTCCTCCAGATCCTCCACCGGACCGTCACTGCCGGGGATCACCGGTACCCCCGCAGCCTGCATGGTGCGGCGGGCCTCTGCCTTATTCCCCAATCTCTCAATGGTTTCCCAATCGGGACCGACAAAACGAATTCCACACTCCTGACAAAGCCTGGCAAAGTGGCTATTTTCCGACAGGAAGCCAAAGCCGGGGTGAATCGCCTCTGCTCCTGTCACAAGGGTAGCACTGATGATCTGCTGCATATCCAGGTAGCTTTCCGCCGAGGAAGCCGGTCCAATGCAGACTGCTTCATCCGCCAGCTGGGTATGAAGAGCCTCTGCATCTGCCTGGGAATAAACCGCCACTGTTTCAATGCCCATTTCCCGGCAGGCCCGGATGATGCGCACGGCTATCTCCCCCCGGTTGGCAACTAATAATTTTTTAATCATGGGATCCCTGTCCTACCATAAAGGTTATCTCTGCCTTGGCTACCAGCTTTCCCTCCACGCTGGCCGTGGCTTCTCCTACGCCTACCGGTCCCTTTTCCTTCAGAATACGGGTCTCCAGCCTCAGCTTGTCCCCCGGCTTGACCTGACCCTTAAAACGGCATTTATCAATTCCGCCGAACAGGGCGATCTTTCCCCGATTTTCCTCCTTGGACAATATGGCAACCGCTCCCGTCTGAGCCAGGGCTTCTATAATCAAAACCCCTGGCATAACCGGAAATCCGGGAAAATGCCCGGCAAAAAAGTCCTCCCGAAAGGTGACACATTTGTAAGCCACGGCATATTGACCCGGCTGATAATCCTCTATATAATCCAACAAGAGAAAGGGATGTCTATGAGGGATGATTGCTTCTATCTCTTTGCTATCTAGTCGATTCATGCTTTTCTCCTTTTTCACCAAAAGACTCTATGGAAAATGGCCTGACAGGAGCTTGCGAGAGCTCCTGTCACTCTACTGGGGCAGAACCCGTATCAGGGGCTGACCATATTCCACCGTCTGACCGTTTTGTACCAGGATCTCCGTCACCTGGCCATCGCAGTCACATTCAATCTCATTCATCAGCTTCATGGCCTCCACGATAGCTATGATCTGACCCTTTTTCACCCAATCTCCCACCTGTACAAAGGGAGCTTCCGTCTCGGATGGGGCTGCATAGAAGATGCCCACAAGGGGAGAGTCTACCGTCTGCCCCTGCCCTTCCTGAGCAGGGGGGAGAACCGGTTCTGACAGGACCTTCTCTGGAGCGATCCGATCATCGGGGAGGGGCCTATCCTCCCCCCTGCTGCTGGTCATAGAAATCCTCACTCCACCCTCCTCATAGGTGAAATCACTGAGGTTAGAGTCTGTCACTACCTGGATCAGCCTGCATAAATCTTCTATATTCATCTCTACCTCCTGTCAGTTCTGGTATTTCTTCACCAATAAGGAGCCATTGTGGCCACCGAAGCCCAGAGAATTGCTCATAGCATAGTTTATCTCCTGATGAACCGGTGCACCGATACAATAATCCAGATCGCACTCCTCGTCTGTCTCCCTCGTTCCCATGGTTTGATGGATAAAGCTCTCCTGAATGGATTTGACACAGGTAATGAATTCCACTCCTCCGGAAGCTCCCAAGAGATGTCCCGTCATGGATTTGGTGGAATTCACCTTTAAGCGGTAGGCTGCCTCGCCAAAAACACCCTTAATGGCCAGGGTCTCCACCTGATCATTTTTGTGGGTTCCGGTGCCATGGGCATTGATATATTGGACTTGAGAGGGCTGGATACCCGCTTCCGCCAGAGCCAGGCGCATGGCATGCCCTGCCCCCTCTCCGTCATCTGCCGGGGCAGTGATATGGAAGGCGTCTGCGGTAGCACCATAGCCTGCGACCTCTGCCAAAATAGGTGCATTTCTTCTCCTTGCATGTTCCAGCTCCTCCAGAACTACAATGCCTGCCCCTTCTCCCATAACGAAGCCCCCTCGCTCCTTATCAAAGGGAATCGAAGCGGG
>CAVJHW010000156.1:0-5243 GCA_963649395.1 Coriobacteriaceae bacterium
TAGCACGGAACAATCCGTGTAACCAAAGGTTTGGGTGTTTTGACACCCAAACCAGATTAATGATTATGCGTAGGAAGGCGGAGAAAATAAATGAGTACGATAGCGGCAATCTTTTTTTGCCTGGGTGCGGCAGATTATCTGCTGAAGAATCGGTTTGGACTGGGGGAGGCCTTCAAGGAGGGACTGGATTCCATTGTGGAACTATTGCTCTTGATGACGGGATTTATCGCTTTGGCACCCTGGCTCAATGAGGTGGCGGCACCGGTGATCTCGCCCTTCTTTAAGGCCATTGGCTGCGATCCCTCCCTGTTTGCGGGTATGCTTCTCTCCTGTGACAGCGGGGCCGGGGTCCTGGCCAAGGCCATGGCCCTGGATGCCAATGCAGGTCTCTTCAATGGTATGGTGGTGGGGGGCTTCCTGGGAATTAATATCATGATTACCATTCCCCTGGTTTTGGAAAATGCCAAGGGAGCGCAGAAGAAGGCGGCGGTTCGAGGCCTTTTGATGGGCTTCCCCATTCTGCCGGTGGGTTGTGTCATCACCGGATTGCTGGCGGGCATTCCCATGTCCGTGATCCTACATAATACCTGGCCGGTGCTCTGCCTGTCGGTGATTCTGTTAGTGCTGTTCAAGGTATGCGGGGATGGGATCCTGACTTTTTTCCAGGTACTTTCCTTCCTGATTCGAGCCTTAGCTATGTTCGGATTTGCTGTGGCAGTGATCCAGGAATTCCTGGGGATTGCTATCCTGCCTAATATTACGCCTCTGGAGGAGATCTTCCCTACCATCTGTCATATCGGCGTATTCCTGGCGGGAATCCTGCCCTTCATGGCTCTGGTACGGAGAATTCTTACCAAACCCTTGCAGCTGTTGGGGGATAAGCTGAAGATTAATCAGGCTTCCGTGATGGGCTTTATTATCAGCGCTGCCAATCCTATCCCTGTGATGCTAAGCTGCGAGAAGCTGGATGAAAGAGGATGCTTCTATAATGTAGCCTTTCTTACCCCTGCCTGCTTTGCCGCAGGAGACTTTCTGGCTTTTTCCATGCAATTCTACGCCCCTATCGCAATTCCCTTGATGGTGGGTAAGCTGATATCCGGTCTATTGGCTCTCCTGGTAGCCCTATGGACGGATCGAAAGCAGGAAAGAAGCGTAGGAGTGATTGGAAGAGAACAGGCTGTTTGAGGAGAATACGGAGTCAGGCGAGAAACCTGACTCTTTTTCTATGGGGCAGGAGATGAGCCCTCCGGGAGGCGGATGCTGGCCGCCGGGGGTTACTCCTCCTGTGTCATCTCAATCCAATAGCTGGTGCAAAGCCCATCGGTGTTGCTGGACAGGCTGTGGGGGGTCTGGGAACGGATCAGGATTGCCTCCCCCTCCTCTAGAACATATTCCTCTGTCTGGTTCAATACAACTCGAAGGGAACCCTGGGATACGATTCCCAATTCATCATAGCTGTGCATGGAGGAAAAGCATTTGGAGGTATCCCCCTTTAGGGTCAGAACGTCCAGCTTAAAATGGGGATTGCCCTCAAAAATGGACTCGAAGCGAACCAGACCTGAGAAATCATAGAGGAGACAGCGGTCGGATTTGCGCATGATATAGGAAGTATCCATATCGATATTGGCCATGCGCTCCTTATCCTCCTGGGGAGTCATCAGGTCATTTGCGGTAATTCCCAGGGCATAACAGATTTTCTGTACATTGTTGATAGAGGGATTGCCGGTACCATTCTCGATCTTGCTGAGAAAACCTACCGAAAGCCCTGTTTCCTCCGAGAGGGTCTTCAGGGTCATTTTTTTACTCTTACGAAAAGCCTTCAGGTGATTACCTCGGCTGATTGCGTCGTTGCTCATGTTACAAAACTCCTTCGAATAATGAAAATTGGTGATGGGGAGACTGAACTTTACTCCTACATCACCAATTTTATCATAGAATCATTCTTCTGTGTTGTCTTTTCGGGAAAAAAAGAAGGGATTTTTTATACTTTAGTCAGGATATATTTTCCTGTAATTTTCCTGCATTCTTCCATATGCTCCGGGGAGGGGGAACGCAGATCCTTCAGGAGATAGGGGCGGCCCAGCTTGCGGTAGGTGTCAGAACCCAGGCGGTGGTAGGGCAGCAGCTGCAGGTGGTCCAGATGGGGAAGCTGTCCGCAAAACTGTCCAATCCGCTCCAGCTCTTCCTCAGAGTCATTGATGCCTGGAATCAGGGGAGTGCGGAGAATGAGCTTGTAGTCCGCCTCCAGGCTTCCAGCCTTTTTGATATTTTCCAGAATACGTCGGTTGGAAACACCGCAATATTCCTTGTGTTTGCCTTCGTCTACAAACTTGAGATCTACAAATACGGTATCACAGCAGCGCAGAATGGGTTCAGCTGCAGCCCAATCTCCGTAGAGGGTTGTCTCGATGGCTGTATCAATAGCCTCCCAACGGGCTCTGCGCAGGAGGCATCTTGTGAAGTCTGCCTGGCAGAGCAGCTCGCCGCCGGAGATGGTCATGCCGCCGCCGGAGTGAAAGTAGAAGGGAATGTCCTTGCGCACCTCCCGTAATACTTCCTCCACGGTCATGACTCTCCCATATACCGTCCCCTCCGCCTCCTCAATCTGAAAATTCTGACTTTCAGGTGTGGAGCACCATTGGCAGTGCAGGGGACAGCCCTTGAGAAAGACAACGGTGCGGTAACCCTCTCCGTCATAGATGGAGCTGCGTTCCAGACGGAGAATGGTTCCCTTTAAATCCCGGCCTTCATATTGGCTATAGAACATGGTTAGCACCCGCAGCCGCAGCTCCAGGAGCCAATCTCTGTACGGCCGATGATCTCGTCCTGTACCTCCTTACCCAATTCCACGAAGAAGGCGGTATAACCGGCTACCCGGATGAGGAGATCCCGGTGCTTCTCGGGATGAGCCTGGGCATCCAGCAGAGTCTCCCGGTCTACCACGTTGAACTGGGAATGGTAGACATCCAGGGTGCATTGGGTCTTCAACATATTCATCATATTGCGGAGGCCGGACTCTCCCTTCAGGATGGCTGGGTCAATCTTCATATTCAGCTGGGTACCCTGGGTAAAGCGGGCATGGGGAATATGGCTGACGGACTTCAAAAGGGCGGTGGGACCGTTGATATCTGTTCCGCCGGTGGCGCCGATGCCATCTGTCAAGGGTGTGCGGGCGTGACGGCCGGAGGGCAGAGCTCCTACCCAGGCGCCGATGGGGGTATTGCCGGATACCGGCAGCATACCGGTGGTCATCTTGCCAAACTTAGTATCATAGGATTCGAACATATCGCTGACGTAGGTGAAGATCTCGCCGACACAGAAGTCTGCCCGCTCATCATCATTTCCGTACTTGGGGGCTTCCATGCACATTTTCTGAATCTCCTCATAGCCCTGGAAGTCGGCATCCAGAGCCTTCAGGAGCTGATCCATGGTGAGCTTCTTCTCGTCGTAAATCAGGTATTTCACGGCAGCCACGGAGTTGATGATATCAGCCTGGCCTACTGTGATGACACCGCCGCCGCAGTTGTATTTGGCGCCGCCGTTGGAATAATCGATGCCCTTACGCATGCAGTCGTGGTAGCCCAGGGACAGAACGGGAACCGGGCGATAATTCATGCTCAGATAATCCAGAAGCTGGTCGCCGGATACCACCACATCTACAAAGTAGCGGATATGAGCCTTGACAGCCTCGTAGAAGTCCTCAAAGGTCTTAAAGTCTCTGGGATCTCCCGTCTGCAGGGAGCACTGCTTGCCGGTGATGCGGGAAATACCATTGTTCAGAGCCATTTCCACGATACCACCCATATTGATATCAGCCATATCCGTATATTGCTTCATGCGGCCAGACAGGTTCGTCTCTACACAGCCGCAGGGATTCCAATCCCAGGCCTCGGACAGGGGAACTCCCTTGTTGAGAACCATGCGGATTCCGGCGTCGTCATGGTAGATGGCCGGCATGGAGAGTCCTTCTCGAATGGCCTCGCAGCCCTTGCGCAGGAGGGAGTCGGGATTCTTAGAGATATTGTAGCGGATGGACAGATTGGGCTCTTTGAAGCGGACATCCTGGGTGGCCTGGATAGCCATATAGGACAGGTCATTGGTGGCGTCGTTGCCATATCTGTCAATACCGCCGACACAAACCTGAACCGTGATACAATAACCGGCGGCAAATTGAGCGGTTACCTCGTCCTGGAAGAGGGACAGCTCTGCGATTTTGATCCACATGCAGTCTAAAAGCTCCTGCGCCTCATCCGGTGTGATGCGGCCTGCTTCCAGGTCTGCCTTATAATAAGGCCACATATACTGATCGATGCGTCCCAGGTTGTAGGAGGAGGCATTTTGCTCCATGTAAATGGCATACTCATAAGACAGCATGGACTGGAGGGCTTCATAGAGCGTGCGAGCCGGATGCTCTGGTACCCAGCGGTTTACTTCGGCGATCTTCAACAGCTCCGCCTTCCGGACAGGATCGGTGCACTGAGCCGCCATCTCTTCCGCCAGATCCGCATGACGGTGAGCCAGGGCAATCACAGCGTCGGCAACGATGATTTCCGCCTTGTAGAAGAACATTTTCTCCAGATCTCCCACATGAGAATCGTCCAGCTGGGCCAGGGCCTCTTGTGCTTCCTTCTTGATTCCGCCAAGTCCCTTGGACAGGATCATGGGCCAATCCGGGGTGGTCTCCCCATAGCCCCTTACCGCCTTACGATCGATGTAGATCATTCCGTTGTCCCGCAGGGTACACATATCCTCCGGCGCCAGCTTCTGCCACCGATCCAGCAGGCATTTGTTCTTCCAATAGTCCGAAACCTCCTCTTTGAAAACCTTCTTGCCTTCTTCGCTCAGGTAGAAGGGGTCGAACTTCCGGGTGCTGATGGTATCCAGCTCCCGATCCAGGATAGAACAGGAGGAGTCGGCGCACAGGATGCCAGCCCGGGGCTTGAAGGCTGCTCCCCCTACCAGAAGCTCGTGATCCTGGATGAAGATATTCTTCTTCAGGCACTGGTGCTGGAAGCCGATGGCCTTCTGGATGATCCAGGGCTCCCCCTCACTCTCCTTGAAACCCTCTGTCAGGTATTTGGCATTGTAGACATCCATGTCCACTCGGGTATCCAGGTATTGCTGCCTTAGAGCTTCAATTCTTTCCAGATATGCTTTTTCCATAAAAACACCTCCATATAAGATATCGTTGGGTGAAACGTTGCAGACTGTGAAAGTGAAAGTTTCCTATAATGTGATTTTAT
>CAVJHW010000157.1:0-5109 GCA_963649395.1 Coriobacteriaceae bacterium
GAAAGCGTCCCTGTGAATACGGGAAGCTTTACCAATGATATGACCACCTTTCGAAGCGAGGATGACGTGCTGACCCTGCTGATCCATCTGGGGTATCTGGCCTATGATGACAAGGAAAAAACCGTACGAATTCCCAATGAAGAGATACGTACAGAATATGTCAATGCTGTCTCTGTGTCAGACTGGGGCCAGGTATCAAAAGCCTTAAAAAATTCCGCAGAGATTCTGGCGGCCATATGGCAGGGCAGAGAAGAACAGGTGGCGGAGGGGATCCGACAGGCCCATTTTGAAACCTCACATATTCAATATAATGATGAAAATGCCTTGAGTTATACCATTTCCCTGGCTCTTTATGCGGCCAGAAATTTCTATACCCTACACAGAGAGCTGGCGGGAGGAAAGGGATTTGCAGATTTGGTTTATGTCCCCCGCAGACAGTTTCCGGATAAGCCTGCTTTGGTGGTGGAATTAAAATGGGACAAAAGAGCCAAGGGAGCCCTGGACCAGATTCGAAATAAGGAATATTGCCGTAGTCTGGAGGAGTATCAGGGGAATCTTCTTCTCGTAGGTATTAACTATGACAAAAAAACCAGAGAACATACCTGCTGCATCCAAGCTTGCCATAAATGATGCAGACCACCCGTGTAACCAAAGGTTTGGGTGTTTTGAAACCCAAACCAATTTTCAAAGGGTAAGAAGCGGTTGCATTCTGCTCCGGTTTGTGCTATGATTGTCCCCGGTTAGTGAGAACTTCCTGTAAAGGAGAGGTGAAAAGCTGCCTTTGGGCAGCTTTTCTTAAAGATATGAGTTAGATACTACTAACAAAAAGAAAGTCAAAGCCTGGAAGGAGTCCCCGGATGGAAGATAGTGGAAAGATATTAAGACTGCGTGTATTACTCTGTTTTTTGAAGTTTAACCCGGCGGATTGTACGGTGACAGGGATGGCTCGGACCCTGGGGGTGGAGAAGTATGCGGTTAGTCGTGCCATCACCGCTCTGGAAAAGGAGGGCTATATTCAACGGGAGGGTAGCAGGAATCTTCTGCTGACGGAGAAGGGATACCTGACAGCCAAGCGGTATTCGGAGCGCCTGGAGATCACCCTCAACCACCTCCTCTATGAGGGGGTAGATCTGGAAAGTGCCCGGCAGGATGCCTATGTATGGGCTCTCTATTGCACGGACAGCACCATGGAGGCGGTAAGGGCTACGGAGGAGCACTATCGGGTCAAATACGAGCTGCGGGAACGCAAGCAATTTGGCGGGGGAATTCTGTGTAAAAAGCTAAAGGATGGCTGCTATCCCTTCCCCTTCCTCATCTTTCGGGAGCATGTCAAAAACGGCAGCAACCTTTCCATGGCCAATAAGGGCTTCGAACATCCCTGCCATCTCTATGTAAAAAAGGGAATTGGCACCATCCAGCTGCGGGCAGGTTCCATGTCAGCCAACTCCCAACTGGACGGCAAGCTCATGAAGGGACGGGTGAGGAATCTTCGCTATCTGGATGGAGATCGCTTTATGAATGCCGAGGCTAGCGGTCAGATCTTCTCCTTCCCTGCCGATACCTTACAATTCGTCAACATGGGAACCGGTGCTGGGCAGATCCTCCATGGCAGCGTATGCCTGCAGATGGAATGCTCCGTGGGGCCGATCCATATGCCGGAATCCGTGGCCATCTTTACCATGCTGATCTGACAGAGGGCTTTCTCCCTTCCTGCCTTGACTTTCATTCGTAGTGGTGCGGAACAGTTGGCTTTCATGTGTGGTGGTGCGGAACTGCGTGCAGCAGGGGGGGTTACTTTGCCTTTTGGACCGGTATAAGGAGCGACGGGAAAATGTGCAGAAACTCGCGAAAAAAGCGGAAAAATGTGCAAGACAGAGTTGAAAAACAGGGAAAAATGTGCAAAACAAAGTTGAAATAAGGGGAAAAATGTGTTACGCTCTGCGCTTCTCCGGGCGAGGCTATCGCAAGGATGGAGCAATCACCAATCTGCCTCTCTATCTGGCCAGGAAGACGAAAGAGCTCTTGTGATGGAGGCGGTGCAATCGGCTTTCACTCGTGGTGGGGTCACCGCAAGGCGACATGAGTATTTGCCACGACTAACAGATCATAGAAAATCCTCCTTTCTCCGGCAGAGTTTTTGCTATTTTGTTGCAGTTCTGCAACGCCTGAAAAAGAGGCTTTTTACCCATAAAAATAACTGTCAGAAATGCGGAAAAAGGCCTTTTATTGCAGGGCTGCAACAAAATAGATTCTTTACAGATGCTTGCCTTATGCTATAATTCCATCGGGAATAAAAGTCCGCTTCGGCGGGCATTTATTTGATACAGGGATTAGCAAAAACTAACCCAGGAATAAAAATAGGGCAAGAAAGGGTAAAGAAATCACGAGTTTTACCCCGGGAAAAGGGCCCAGAAGGAAAAGGAGGACAACATGGAAATGCAAAACAAAACAAAACAAAACAAAACAAAACAAAACATGGCTTGCTTGGGCGCGTTCTATCCCTGTTGCTCGTCCTTGCTATGGTGCTGACATCCAATAGTATCAGTGTCCTGGCAGAGGAGGGAGCAGGGGAAGATGGCTCAGACAGCGGTGTCACCAAATCCATCGAGGATGGGGTGGTCTATCAGGCTCCCATTACCGTGGGTTATGATTTCGAGGGATATGAGACTATGGCTAGCTCTCGTTCCCCTATGCTGGCTTCGACGGCTGAGATCCAGACCCAAGGGGACCAGCTGACAGTGACGGTCTTCCAGGGAGCTGCCTATGAGAATGAATATCTGACAGGCTTGCAATATAAGGATTATCGTTCCGACACCAGCTACAAGGATGCTGCTGTTGAGACGGACGACAATGGAAACATGATCCAGGCCACCTTTACCATTCCCTATACGGAGACTTATATCGGCATTGCCCTGGTATACCCAAGCCTGACTTCCGGTGCTATCTACAATGTGGCCTTGGGCATTGACTTTGCCAATGCTCAGAAAAAGGCGGAAGACGGGGGGACAGAGGAGCCGGATCTTCCTGATGGGGATGTGACGATCACCCATACGGCATATCTGAATACAAACTGGAGCGGAAGGGTCTCAGATGGCACCTCCACCAGATATCTCACGGCTGACGATGTGGTGAAGCTTCCGGAGCTGCCGGAAGGCGCAGACACCACCAGCGGATTTCTTGAGACCAGTGCAATAACCAGTGAGGTTGGATTGGTTGAGACGGAGGGACAATATACCTTGCTCCTTCAGACCGGCCAGGTAGGTTTTGGCGGCTTTGAGCTTCAGGAACTGAATCTGGTTCATGTCGATCTGGATCATATAGAGGACCAGACATCGGAGAAGCTGACACCGGTGGAGGTTACAGTAGATGGTACAGCTATGTATCAATACCAGATCAGCCTGGGCACGGAGGAAAACCTATCGGATCCGATTTTTCTGTGGGCCATCTATACCGGTGTATTTGCCGGTTCCAATTTGACCTATTATACACCGATTGCCCTCTCCCTTGATGCGGATTATCTGATCAATCTCTCAGAAGCCTCCATGGTAGAGGATGGCAATTATACTGCCTCCATTGCTTACCTCAATGAGGTTTCCGGAAGCAAATATAGCAGCTATCTTCAATCCCGCACGGAGGTACCCGTGGTGGTAAAGGATGGAGAAGCAAGCATCTATCTTCAGGTTGCCAATGACTACGGGAAGAAGGGAACTTCCTATGCGATCTATGGCAGGGACACCAACTATCTGGCCACTGCTGCGCAGATGATTCCCGTATCCGGTGAGGCGGCCAATACGATCCTGGTAAAGACCAAGGATCTGCGCAGGGTACTTTTCCTCTGCCAGGGATCCGCTGCTTCCATTGACGGCAATGGTTATAATCTGAAGGTGACCTCCCTGACCAAGGCGGAATCTGCTCCTGATTATACATCCCTGGACAGCGGCAATTATACAGCAGAGGTGAAATTTTTAGATGCAGAGGGCATCACCACCTCCGCCTTGCACCAATATTTTGAGACTACCCATGTGCCGGTTCAGTCCGAGGATGGCAAGATGACGGTTTCTCTTCGCATGACCAAGGAGGGACTGCAAGCCTTTCAGCAGAATCTTTATGGCACCTATAGTGACCTGACCCTTACCCCCATCAGCGGAACTGACTTGAATATGGTGGACTTGACCCTCTATTATCTGGGGGATGTGGCGCTTCTGAAGGCAGATTTGAATGGAAAAGAGATTTCCTTCCGGGTCAAGCTAAAGGCGGATACTGCTCAGAAGGTGGAAGAGGTTTCCCTGCTTAAGGATGGCAATTATACGGTAGATATCACTTGCCTCAAAGAGAGCTCCAATGATGTCTCCATGTCCGGCAATTATTTTGACAAGGAAAAGGTGCCGGTCACCGTCAAGGATGGAAAGATCTATATGGATATCTCCATCAAGACCTCCAGCGATGACGGAACCATGCAGAATTTGGTAAAGGGCTTGAAGCATAAGCTCCAGGGCAGCTGGATAGACGATAATCCACAGGATTTGGGACAGACAGAGGATGGAATTCCCCGGGTGGGAGCTAGGATTGAGGTGGAATCCCTGGAAGAGGCCACCTATGTACAGATTTATGTGACTGCCATGGGCTGGTGGGCTACCCTGCGTGTGATCCCTGATCTGAACACTCTGCAGGGAGCTGGTTTGGAGGATATGCTGGCAGTGCCGGAGATTACGACCGATCCCAGCACCTATACCGGTATGTTTGACAACAATGCCACCATTGCTGTCAGCATGACCACAGGGGAGAAGGACGCAGACATCTACTATACAGTGGATGGCAGCGCCCCCGTTGTCGGCACAGCGAAAACCTTCAAGTACAATGGAGCTATCCAGGTGCAGTCCCAGTCAGAGGATATGAACACGGTTACCATCAAGGCCATCACTTGCAAGGATGGAGAAAAGTCATTTGCCAAGTCCCTGGATGTGATCTTCCTTGCTAAGGAGACCGAGGTTGTGGTGTCGGCCACAGAGCCTGGAGTCTATTCCGTTCCCTACCGGATCCGCAAGGCCTTTGAAAATGACTATTCCATGGCAGATGATGCGGTGGATGGCAATATGATCGTCCAGGTCT
>CAVJHW010000158.1:0-5039 GCA_963649395.1 Coriobacteriaceae bacterium
TAACTATACAAGGTGCATAAAAAAATGTTAAAAATTTCTGCATATCAGCCAATTTACACAAGGAATAATAATTGCTATAATGAAGAAAATTAGATGAACCGGTTTCAATGAAACATATTCAACAGAATGATATGAGAAATAAGGAGGAAATGAAAATGGCAGCGGATATGAGCTATTTGAAGGAGAAACCCATTGCTATCTTAGGATGCGGAGCCGTAGGTAAGACAATGGCAGGTGACTGTGCCCTGGCAGGGGCCAAGGTAAGGATCTGGGAGCAGGAGGCCTTCAAGCATAACTTCAATAACCTGATGCGGACAGGGATCAAGCTTTCCGGCAACCAGTTCAGCTATTATGGCTTCGAGAGACGGGGCGTGGGACATGTGGACATGGTTACCACGGATATGGCAGAGGCCGTGAAGGGGGCAGGCATTATCATTGTAGCAACCGTTGCCATGGCTCATGAGCCTATCTTCCGCCAGTTGATTCCTCTTCTGGAGGACGGACAGGTCATCCACATCCTGCCGGACAATTGCGGAACCTTTGTATGCAGGAAACTTATGAGAGAGCTAAATTGCACCAAAAAGGTTATTGTAGGTGCCTGGTATACTGCTCCTTACGGAGTACGTATCGTGAAAAGAGGCGGCGTGGTGACCAATGAATGCAAGGTAGAGGATCGAATCACTACCATTCGGGGTGCGGCTCTTCCCCACAAGGATACGGATGATTTCATTGAATCCGCCAACTACATTCCGGCTTTGGATGCTATCCGTACCGGCGACGGCTTTGTGAAGGGAACCACTGTGATCGATGTCAACCTGTCCAATGTCAATCCGGTTATTCATGTTCCGGGCACGGTTTTGGGGGCAGCAGTGATGCAGAACTTTGATACCGTATTGGGACAGGATAAGAAGAACTATTCCCTCTATGGATTTGCTCTTTGTCCGGCGATTGCTGAGGTACAGGCAGTCTTCTGGGAGGAGGAGAAGGCTTTGGCTAAGGCCATGAGAGTAGATCTGTGTACCGTGAATTACGAAGACTTCTTCTCCCGTACTACCATGTATGGTAAGGAATACATGGGACCGGATTTCGCAGTTCCCTTTGAAGAAAAATATGAGAACTTCTACGGGGATGGTCCCTTCGACCTGGAGAACCGTTACATTACCGAGGATGTTCCGGTGGGCTGCTATCTGATTCAGCAGCTGGGCAAGAAGTACAATGTACCTACTCCTACCGTAGATTGCATGATCTATCTGGCCAATGTCATGATCAAGCGTGACCTTATTGCAGGCAGCAAGTATACTCTGGATTACCTGGATATCGACCATATGACAGACGAGCAGCTGCAGAAGTACCTGTACGAGGGAGAATTTACTCCGAAACAGTAAATCGGAAGAAAGAATCCTCTTCTTAGGGGGATTCTGACAAAGAGCAATCGGAGGATGATATAGTATGTTAGATTTGATTATCAGCGCCGTGCTGAAGGGCGGCATGTATATCCTCATCAGTATGGGCTTGTCCCTGGTATACGGCGTTATGAAGATACCGAATTTCGCACATGGGGAATTTTACCTGATCGGTGCCTATTGTGCCTATGTAGGCCTTTCCATCCTGAAGCTTCCGGCCATTGTGACCATGGCTTTGGCAGCGGTTATGGGTTTTGCCATCGGAGCGGTGATTGAGCGTCTGACCTTCAACCCGCTGCGAAAGCGGTCCAAGGCAGATTGGAGCTTGAATACCTTCCTGGTGACAGCCGGAATCAGCTTTGTCATCCAGAATGTGGCACAGATGATTTTTGGTGCCGAGTTCTTCGGCGTGGAAAAGGTTTGGGCAGGCTCCTTGAAGGTGGCCGGTATCAATATCCCTATGGACCGTGTCATTGCATTTGTGATTGCCATTGCGGTGGTTATCTTCTTCTGGCTTTTCCTGAAGAAGAGTCGGACGGGCAATGCTATCACGGCAGTTTCCGAGAATGAGGAAGGTGCCATGCTGATGGGAGTCCAGATCAATTCCATCCATACCCTTACCTTTGGCTTGAGCAGCATGCTGGCCTCTATCGCAGGCGCTGCCCTGATTTCCATTACTCCGGCTTATCCCACCATGGGACAGAAGCCATTGTATTCTGCCTGGTTTGTGGTAATCCTGGTGGGACTTGGCAATCTGGAGGCTACCATTGTAGGTGCATTTATGGTTTCTGCCATCGAAGTATTCGCAACCTATTATGTGGGCGCTGCCTGGGCGGATGCCGTATCCCTTTCGGTCATTGTAATAATTCTTCTGATCAAACCCACCGGCTTGTTCGGTAAGAGGGTGAAGGTATAGGAAAGGATGGGGATATTTGCCATGAAAGAGAATAAAACAATGAAATTATCTGCCATATTGGGCAAGGTGGGCTTGAGTCCCATCAGTGTAGTAGCCTTTATCATTTTGGCTTTCTCCCCCATGTTCGCAGGAAATGAATACAATATCAGACTTTTATTAACCTGTGTGCTCTACGGGACCTTGGCCATGGGCTTCGATCTCTCGGCCGGTTACATCGGTGTAGCCAATTGGGGATATGCAGCCCTGATGGGTCTGGGGGGATATACCTCGGCTATCCTCTTTGAGCGTTTGGGTGTCAGCCCCTGGATCGGCATCATCTGTGCCGGTTTGATGGCAACCCTGGCAGGCTTCCTGATTGGTCTTTTGACCCTGCGGATGGACGGAATGTTCGCTGCCCTCCTGGCCTGGTTTGTGGGTTTGATTCTCATGAACGCGGCCAATGCCTTGACAGGTTTGACCCGAGGAGCTCTGGGTCTTCAGGTGACTACCTTGTTTACAACCCCCTGGGCCACCCCCTATTTCTATGTGATATTTACCATATGCGTGATAACCTACATTGTGCTGCGAGTGATGGTCAAATCCAACCTTGGTCTGGCCTTTACGGCCCTGGGACAGGATATGCAGACGGCTCGGACCACAGGGGTCAGCCCCTTGAAGTACAGACTGATTAATTTCTGTATTTCCTGCTTTATCGCGGGACTTTGCGGAGGCTTTTATGCCCACTATATCGGCATCTTGACTCCCACCATGATGGCTACCAAGGGTACCATCCAGATTCTGGTCATTGCCTACCTGGGAGGAAGAGGAAGCATCTGGGGTCCCCTGCTGGCATCCTTCATCATGATGCCTATCTTCGAGTCCATGAACTCTTTGGTGGAGCTGAAGTATATCATCTACGGATTGGTTTTGATCCTGATTATGATCTTCATGCCTAACGGAATTGCCGGATTCGAGAAGCCTGTCAGGAATCTTCTTAAGAAGAAATTTGGCAAGAAGGAAGAACAGACAAGCTGAGAGAAGGCTGCAAATATGCAGTCAAACCTGAGATAAGACAAAAAGAGAAAGAGGGATATCAAGGATATCAAGGATATCAAGGATATCCGCTGATTGAGGAGGATAAACCGCATGAAAAAGAGAACGAGAGCTACGATAGGACTATTCCTGGCGGCGACCTGTATATTCGGAACCCTGGCTTCCGGCTGCGGAGGCGGCGGTGGAGCAGCATCTGCAGATGACGACGTGGTGAAGATCGCGGTACCCATTCCCCTGACGGGAGAATCGGCCAAGGCAGGAAAAGAGATCCAGGATGCCGTTACCATGGCTTTTGACGAGGTAGACAATAAGGTAGGAAGTTATACCATTAAGCTGGATTTTATAGATGCCACTTCTGACGCAGACAAGGGAGCTCTGGCTCTGGAGGAAGGTATTGTGAAGAGGGGTGACGAGGTGGTATTGAGCAGCTGGAACAGCTCCGTGGCGGTGGCCATGGCAGATACCGTTACCAAATATCAGATCCCCTGGTATTTCTCCAGCTCCGCCTCCTCTGTGATTAACGAGAAGGTAGAAGGGAACGACAAGAGTTATATGATATCCAAGATCTGGCCCAAGTCGGAATCCCTGGCCATTGGATACTTTGAACTGCTGAAGGAAATCATTGATAAGGGCACCTGGGATGCCGACCGGGTGGATTATGCGGTATTTGCGGATGATACGGATTTTGGCCGGGTCTTTGGACAGACAGTGAATGATGCTATGCCGGAGTTTGGCGGCCAGAATGTCTTTGAGGATTATACAGCCATCAGTGTAACTGATTTCTATACCATTATTGCTAAGATCAAGGAATCCGGAGCGGACTTGTGCTTCGTCCAGCTGACCAATCCGGCCAGCGCCGCGGCCTTTATCAAGCAGGCCAAGGAGTCCAACCTGCCTTGCATTCAGACCAACGACTGCTTTACCGAGGCTGCTAACTGGTATGAGCTGGCGGGAGATGCCGCAACGGGAGTTCTGGTATGCCGTTCCAAGCTGGTAAATGACAGAGCCATGCAATTTGCAGAGGATTTTGAGGCAAAATACGGATATGCTCCCTCAGCTACTACCGGCGGCATCAACTACGACGGTGCCCGTTTCCTGATTAAATGCATCGAGGAATGCGAGAAGCAATATGAGAAGGTGAATTCGGAAACCCTCTACAAGTTTGGCAAGGAGGTTTTGCAAACTGGCGGCATCACCTTTGACGAAAGCGTTCTGGTTCAGTCCTACGAATATAATTATGAAGAAAATGGCATCGATCCCCTTGTGGATACCGATCATTTCTACTTCCAGGTTCTGCAGCTGATGGGAGATCAGGAAGTGGTTGTATGGCCGGAGTGTGACAGAGAAGCGGAGATGGTCATACCGGATTATGCCCAATAAATCGATTGCAATGAGGGGAGAGGGGATGCTCGTCTCTCCCCATAGACCATAAGCGGAAAGAGCAGGAGGTAAATATGCTACTAGAGACATGTAATGTAGAAAAGCATTTTGGGGGTCTGGTTGCTGTAAATAATGTCTCTCTTCAGGTCAATGAGGGAGAGGTTGTGGGCATCATCGGACCCAACGGAGCAGGAAAGACCACCTTCCTGAACTGCATTGCCGGATTCTATGCTCCGGAAAAAGGCAAGATATTGTTTCAGGGGAAGGAGATCACGGGTCTTCCCTATTTTTTTTTTTTCCATCTGGAC
>CAVJHW010000159.1:0-5012 GCA_963649395.1 Coriobacteriaceae bacterium
CTCTCCGGGTGGTCTATGCCGCCGTATTCGGTGACATATTGATGAAATGCATCTATCGCATGCGCCCCTATGAGAAGGTCAAGGGCTCTGCCAACCGCCTCCATGCCAAATGGCGGAAGATCTGTATTGATTTTGTCAGCGGTCCCAAGATCTCTCATACCAGATATAAGCAGATCTGCCGCACCATGATTCGAGACTTCGATCATCTGCCCATTACAGATGAGAAGAAGCCCCGGGTAGGCATCGTCGGGGAGATTCTGGTAAAATTCCTGCCGGCTGCCAATAATCATTTGGCGGAGCTGCTGGAGAAGGAGGGAGCCGAGCCCGTCTGCCCGGATCTCATAGATTTCTTCATGTACAGCTTCTACAATGCCAACTTCAAGGTGAAGCATTTGGGCGGAAGCAAGAAGACCGCCTTCCTGTGCAACGCAGGCATCAAGGCCATCGACTGGCTGCGCAGCGCTGCCTCCAAGGAATTCGAGAAAAGCGTCCATTTTGACCCCCCGGCTAAGATCCAGGATCTGGCCAAATACGCCTCTCCCATCGTATCGGTAGGCAACCAGACCGGCGAAGGCTGGTTCCTGACAGGCGAAATGATGGAATTGATCCACGGCGGGGCGGAGAATATCGTCTGCATCCAGCCCTTCGGCTGCCTGCCCAACCATATTGTAGGCAAGGGCGTCATCAAGGCCATCCGGAAGAGCTATCCCAAGGCCAATATCGTAGCCATCGATTACGACCCCGGAGCCTCCGAGGTCAACCAGCTGAACCGAATCAAGCTTATGCTGTCCACGGCAAATAAGAATATGCAGCAAGCAGGGAACTAATCCTTTCCTGCAAAAAGCGCCCCCGGGAGAAGCTTTTGTTCTCCCGGGGGCGCTTTTCCCCTTTATGGGGAAAGAAGGAACCCATTCCCAGGGCAGACAAGGCCTGGAGCGATACTCCGAGCAATGCCTTGCGTGCTACCTGAAGCGATACCTAGCGCAATGCTTGGAGTGATACCTGGCGCAATGCTTGGAGCGATCCCCTCAGCGCTTCACCTAGCGGTAGACGTGCAGGATACGAAGGACCTGTACCAGGCGATTGCCCAGGGGATAATGCTGCAGCTCCTCTTCTGGAGTCTTGGACAGGACCACATAGGACACCAGGTAGACAAGAAGGGCCGCCAATATGGCAATAACCAGGCAGATAAAGGGGCGCCTTGTAAGGACAAAAAGTCCGTAATAGATCCCAGCTGCCACCGCTCCCATGACAGCCGAGGCCGCCAAGGGTTCCAGGTAGGTCTTTTTCATCTCATTTCTGTATCCCAGATATTTCCGCAAAGCCCTGCCATTCATAAGACAATAGATGACAGAGAAAAGGATATTGGCCAACATCACCCCATAGATATCGATTTGGGGAAATACCAGCAGCAGGACTCCCAGCCCCACCAGGTTGACAATCAGGGCAATACCGGCATTGAACATGGCCACCTTCTGCTGACCGATGGACTGCAGCACACTTCCTGTGATGGTAGCCAAAGCGGTAAAGATCACGTAGAGGGAGCCGGTCATCAAAAGCCGGGCAGCCAGGGCGGTGGCGGAGGGGAAAAGCACCCCCATGATGGGGAAGGCCAAGACCGTCAGGCCAACCGTGGCGGGAATACAGATAAACATGGTCAAACGAATAGTCTGATTGATCTGACGGTTGGCCTCCCTCCTGTCTCCCACTGCATATTGGGCAGACACTTCCGGCATCAGGGCGGAAGCACTGGCAGAGGCCATAGCCAGGGGAATATTGATCACCGGCAGATAGTAGTTGCTGAACTCTCCATAGGCTGCCGAGATCGTCTCCGCCGACACCCCATGCAGGCCCAGGATACTGGAATGCAGGTAACTGTCCAGATAATTGCTGGCATTATTGATAAAGGTGGTGAAGATAATGGGGGTAACCATGAAGAAAATGATCTGAAAGACCTCCGGGTAGCTTTCTTCCCTGCGATGCCGGTCTCTGGCAGCCTGTCGATGGAAAATGGGGCGATTCACCAGATAGACAAAGATCATAAAGGCCAGACCGGTCAGCACACCGGCGCCGGTTCCCAGGGTTCCGCCCACCGATCCATAGATGGCAGCAGCCGTCCCCCCCTCACCGGCAAAGGTCTTGATGAGGAGCCAGGCCGCCAGCACGCTGACGATGGCATTGACTACCTGCTCTGCGATCTGCGAGATGGAAGTAGGCGTCATGGTGTGGTGAGCCTGAAAATACCCCCGCAGGACGCCCAGAATTGCGGAAAGGAAAATGGTAGGAGCCAACACTTGCAAAGCAGGGGCTGCATTTTGCTGGTTGGCCGGAAGCAGGATGCCGCATCCGAAGAAGGCCACCAAGGCCGTAATCCCCCCCACTAAGGCCGCATACATCAAAGCTCCCCGAAAGACCTTGCGGGCATTCTTATATTGCTTGAGAGCCAGCCGCTCCGAAACGATCTTGGAGACAGCCATAGGAATACTATAGGAGGATACCAGCAGGAGGATAGAATAGAGATTGCTGGCATATCCATAATAACCCAGACCCACGGACCCCAGCACAGCTCCCAGGGGACGCCGGTAAATCAGGCCGATAATTCTTGAAATAATGGATGCGATCATGAGAATGGACGCATTCTTGATCAACGAGTTCTTTCTTGCCATTACTGTCTCCTTTAGCACCGATCAATGCTGGTTTTCTATCTGCCAATCAATGGGGGGAAGGCCATTTTGGGTCAGGTAATCATTGGTCCGGGAAAATGGTCGGCTGCCGAAGAAGCCCCGGTAAGCCGACAGGGGGCTGGGATGGGGGGATTCCAGCACCAAATGTCTGGGGTTATGGATCATAGCCCTCTTCTGCTGGGCCGGTCGCCCCCAGAGAATAAATACCAGCGGTCGATCCTGATCTGCCAGGATTCGGATGGCGGCATCTGTGAACTCCTCCCAGCCCATATTCTTGTGAGAATTGGCCTGGTGGGCCCGGACCGTCAATACCGTATTGAGCAGCATGACACCCTGCCGAGCCCATTTTTCCAGATAACCATTGTTGGGAATATAGCAGCCCAGGTCATCTTCCAATTCCTTATAGATATTCACCAGGGAGGGGGGGATATCGATTCCCGGCTTCACGGAAAAGCTCAATCCGTGAGCCTGGCCCTCTTCATGATAGGGATCCTGGCCCAGAATCACCACCTTCACCTGATCCAGGGGGGTAAAATGAAAGGCATTAAAAATATCCTCGGCAGGAGGATAGATCCTCTTGGTCTGATATTCCTCCCCCACGAAGGTAAATAGCTTCTTATAATAGGGCTTCCTGAATTCTCCCTCAAGAGCCCTGGCCCACTCTCCTGCAATCGGCGGCATTCCCGCTTCCTCCTTTTCTCTTGGCTCCCGCTCACCCGCAAATTGGTTGGGGGGCAAATCACCCAAACCTGTGGTTACACGGATTGTTCCGTGCTACGCACGGACACGCCGCGGCTTCGCAGGTACTCCTTCACCTCCCGGATCTCCAGCTCCTTGTAATGGAAGAGAGAGGCAGCCAGCGCCGCGTCCGCCTTGCCTGCCGTCAAAGCATCATAGAAATGCTCCATGGTTCCCGCACCTCCGGAAGCAATCACCGGAATCTTCACCGTTTCCGCAATTTGGCGGGTCAGCGCAATATCATATCCATTCTTGGTTCCGTCACAGTCCATGCTGGTCAGAAGGATCTCCCCTGCTCCCAGCTTCTCCACCTGGGCTGCCCATTCCAGGGCATCCATTCCCACATCAATGCGGCCCCCATGCTTATAGATATTCCAACCGCTGCCATCCTGCCGTCTTCTGGCATCTATGGCTACCACCACACATTGGCTGCCGAACTTGAGGGCAGCCTCACTGATCAGGTGAGGATTCTCGATAGCCGAGGAGTTCACAGAGATCTTGTCCGCCCCCTCCCGCAGCAGCAGCTTAAAATCCTCCACGGTGCGGATTCCTCCCCCTACCGTAAAGGGGATGAAAACTGTCTCCGCCACCCGGCGTACCATATCTGCCACAGTAGCTCTGTGGTCGCTGGAAGCCGTAATATCCAGGAAAACCACCTCATCCGCTCCCGCCTGGTCATAGGCCTTGGCAATCTCCACCGGATCTCCCGCATCCCGGAGGTTGACAAAATTCACACCCTTCACAACCCTGCCCTGGTTGACATCCAGACAGGGGATAATCCGTTTGGTGAACATACTCAGCCCTCCCTTCCCACAGCGGCAAAATTCTTCAAGATCTGCAGCCCCACCCGGGAGCTTTTCTCCGGATGGAATTGACAGGCAAATACATTGCCCTTCTCCACAGAGGCATGAATCCGGGTTCCGTAGTCTGTCACTGCCGTCACAATCCCCTCGTCCTCCGCCTGCAGATAATAGGAATGAACAAAATATACATAGGATTCCTGGGAAATTCCCGCAAAAAGCCTTCCCTGATTCTGAAGCTCCAGGGAATTCCATCCCATATGGGGAATCTTCAATCCCTCCGTCTCCGGAATCTTAAGTATCTTCCCCTTCAATATCCCCAGCCCCGCTGCTCCCGGACTCTCCTCACTGGTCTCGAATAAGAGCTGCAATCCCAGGCAGATACCCAGAAAAGGGATTCCCCTGTCCACAATTTCCCGAATTACAGGAATCAGGTCAAAACGCCGCAGGTTCTCCATGGCATCTCCGAAGCATCCTACCCCCGGCAGAATCACATGATCCGCCTGCAGCAGCTCTTCCTTCCGCCGGGTCAGGACTACCTCCTGACCCAGAAGCTGCAGAGCCTTCTCCACGCTCCTGATATTCCCTGCGTCATAATCGATCATTGCTATCATTAGGCCGCCGTCTCCTCTGTATTTTCTCAACAAAAGTTGGCTGTTTATCGGGGCTTTCTACGCAAAAGTCCCCCAACATGCCAACATCATAGCACATTGGAGGAACTTTGTCGATATTATGATTGGTTACAGTGTCAAAAGCCTGAGCCCACGACATGCTCGCATGTCGGTGGGGG
>CAVJHW010000160.1:0-3998 GCA_963649395.1 Coriobacteriaceae bacterium
CAAAAGGCGGCTTTGGAGGCAAAATGTAAGAAGTCAGAGACCGAACTGGAGCAAGCCTGCGCTGCCCTGTCGGACCAGAGACAGAAAGCGGCCAAAGACCTGTCCCTTCAGATCGTTCAGGGCTTGCAGGAGTTGAATTTCCTCCATACTGAGTTCCGGATCGCCTTTCACCGGTCTTCTTCCTATAACAAGAATGGCTATGACGAGGTCGAATTCCTGATCTCCACCAATCCCGGTGAGCCGGTGAAATCCCTGGCCAAGGTCGTATCCGGCGGTGAGCTTTCCCGCATTATGCTGGCGATCAAGACCCTATTGGCAGACAAGGACCACAAGGAAACTCTGATCTTTGACGAAATTGATACGGGGATCAGCGGCCGCACGGCCCAGAAGGTCTCAGAGAAAATGGCTCAAATCGCCGCCGGTCACCAGGTGCTCTGCATTACCCATCTGGCTCAGATCGCCGCTATGGCGGATCTTCATTTTGAGATCAGCAAGCAGGCGGAGCAGGGAGTCACCAGAACCCGAATCCGCCCGCTGACGGAGGAAGAATCCATTCGGGAGCTGGCTCGAATTCAGGGAGGGGCAGAGATCACCCAGACCGTATGGGAAGGAGCCAGGGAGATGCGCAAACTGGCGCAGGAATATAAGAAAGGATGAAAAACTGCTCTCTCACAGACACAGAAGGATGCCTGTGGGAGAGCAGTTTTTATGGATTATTATGCCTCGTCCGTATCCTGCAGGGCGTCGTACCCATGGGAGCCGGTCCGTACCTTGATGACATCTCTTACATCATAGATGAAGATCTTGCCATCGCCGATGTTGCCGGTATAGAGGACATTCTGTACAGTATCAATCAAAGTCTGAACCGGCACCTTGGAGATGACTACGTCAATCTTGGTCTTGGGCAGGAGGCGGGTCTCGATGGGAGCACCACGGAAATAGGCCTCATGTCCCTTCTGGACACCGTAGCCGGATACGTTGGTTACTGTCATGCCGGTGATACCGATCTCTTCCAAAGCCTCCTGCAGCTGAGTGAATTTGGCAGGTTTCAGGATAATGGTAGCCTGGGTCAAGGGGCTGCCCGGCTTATCCGTACGCTGTACCGGAACAGATTCGGCTACCGGTACGCCGACACTTGTTGCCGCTGTGGTTGCCGTACCGGCTGTCGCTGGGGAGCCTACTGCACCACCTGCCACAACAGAGGCAGGCAGGGGAGCGGTTACGCCGCCCAGAGCTTGGGGTCCTGCAAGAGTATCGGTAGCCAGGGCAAAATCGGGATAAGCGATATTGCCGTGCTCGCCGATATCCAGACCAACAACCTCTTCCTCGGCGGTTACGCGGATGCCCATGGTCTTCTTGAGCACCAGCCAGGTCAGACCGGAGGCGGCAAAGCCAAAGGCTCCTACTGCTACAATGCCCAAGAGCTCTACTCCCAGGAGATGGAAGCCGCCGCCATAGAAGAGACCATCTACCTTGGATACACTGGTCACTCCACTCTTGGCAAAGAGGCCGACACAGATGGTTCCGAAGACACCGCAACCTAAGTGAACGGAGGTGGCGCCTACCGGGTCGTCAATACCGATGCGGTCAAAGAAGCCTACCAGGAGGACTACGATCACGCCTGCAATTGCCCCGATTAGGAGAGAAACTTCAATCGTAACATAAGCACAGCTGCCGGTGATGCCCACCAGACCTGCCAGACAGCCGTTGACCGTCATGCCCAGATCCGGTTTTCCGATGACGATCCAGGAAGTAATAGTGGAAGTCAGTACCGCCGCAATCGCAGAGGTGTTGGTAGTAAAGAGGATATGCATAATATCGGAAGGATTCTGGAAGCTCATGGTAGAGCCGGGGTTGAATCCAAACCAGCCCAGCCAAAGGACGAAGAGGCCGATGACTGCCAGGGACATGCTGTGTCCGGGAATGGCACGAGGCTTGCCGTCTTTTCCATATTTACCGATACGAGGGCCGAGAATCATGGCACCGGCCAGAGCTGACCAGCCTCCCAGGGAGTGAACCACGGTATCCCCGGCGAAGTCCCGGAAGCCCAGCTGAGCCAGCCAGCCGCCGCCCCAAATCCAGTGACCGATGATGGGATAGATGAAGAGGGTCAGGACAAAGGAAAAGATGATAAAGGATACATATTTAATCCGCTCCGCAACGGCACCGGATACGATGGTTGCTGCCGTTCCGCAGAAGACCATCTGGAAGAAAACCTTGCCCCAGAAAGGAACGGAGGAGGTCAGGGTGTCGGCATAGAAGGCATTGTCCCCCGAACCCAGGATGAAAAGGTGGCTGGTTCCGATGAAGGGATTGTCCCCTCCGAACATGAGCCCCCAGCCCAGCACCAGGAAGCCCAGAGAAGATACGGCAAATACAATAAAGTTCTTAGACAGAATGTTGACCGTGTTCTTGGATCGGGCAAAGCCAGCCTCCACGGCTGCGAATCCAAGGTTCATAAAAAATACCAATATCGCTGCAAGATAGACCCAAAATGTGTCAATGATGGATGTTACGTCCATAATGTCTCCCTCCTAAGAATTCGTGATGAAAGTTCGGATCAGTCCTGCACGTCGGCCGTGCGTAGCAGAAACTACCCGGTATTGCCTCCCGTGGGGACTGGAGCCGCCACAGGGAAGGAAAGCCAAATACTTATGGGGCTTTCAACGCAAAAACGGCAAGGACGTCTGTATCCGACGTCCTTGCCGTTTCTGGAACACACTCTACTACCATCGGCAGCAAATGTCAATAGGCAAATTGAAAAAAATTGTGCCGGGGATGAAAACAACGAAAACTTTTCTTCAGGAAAGTGGAAACTGTTCAATGGAGCATTCATGCTCCTTTGTCTTTGGATTATAATTGATCCCGACAAGCAGCAAGTTCCCCTGATAGTCTTTGAGAGATTGCACATAAGCCTTTTCTTTGATCTGGGCAATAGCACCGGCAGCGCTTTTATCCCATTTTAATTCTACGAGGAGTGCCGGTTTATCGGGAAAGGATCTTTTAGGAAGGAAGACCAGATCCGCCAATCCCGGGGTTGAGATAATTGCCCATGTGTCAGCCTCCTTTTGCTTCCATTATACGATGGAAGCAAAAGAGGGGCAACGAGTTTTTAATTTTCTTTCCCGGCGGCTTTCATTTTCTCGATTTCCTCCATCGGATTGTAATTTTCTATATCCTTGACAACCCATTTCAGATATTCCATCACCGGTAAATGCTGGGGACACTGTTTTTCACAATTTCCGCATTCTATACAGGCAGATGCCGCCCCATGTCCTTGTTCAATCAACGATCCATAATACATAGCCTGCGTCATAACCTCATCTGCAGGAAGACGTTTTAAATCATTATAAAGGGCAAAATAGTCGGGGATGGCGATCTTTTTGGGACATTTAGGCTCGCAGTAGCGGCATTGCGTACAAGGAATCGGCGTTTTGGCATTGATGATCTCTACCACCTTATCCAGAATCTTATATTCTTCCTCCTTCAGCGGTTTAAAATCATCAAAAATTGCAACATCCGCTTTCAAAAATTCTTCCGTTGGCATACCGCACAGACAAACTCTGACTCCAGGAAGGCTCCCGACAAATCGATAGGCCCAGGAGGCAACCGGAGCCTCCGGGTTATAGTCTTTCATAAGCTTCACGGCTTCTTCCGGGAGATTCGCCAAGGTGCCGCCTTTGCAAGCTTCCATGACGACAACCGGCTTATTATGCTTTACCGCCATTTCATAAACTTCCCGGGAACGAATCGTAGGGTTGTTCCAATCAAGATAATTGATCTGTTCCATTACAAAATCAATTTCGGGGTGTTCCGTCAGAATTTCTTCCAGAAATTCTGGTGAATCATGCAAAGAGACACCAAATTCACGGAATTTACCCTCCTCTCTTTTTTTCTTTAGGAACTCGAAAACGCCCCATTCTTTACATCGTTCGTAGGTGTCCCTGGAAACACAATGAACAAGATAAAAGTCAAAATAATCTACATGGCATTTTTTC
>CAVJHW010000160.1:4008-5003 GCA_963649395.1 Coriobacteriaceae bacterium
CATCTGATCAGCCGAATTCATCTGTTTAACAGGCATTTTTGTTGAAAGCAAGAAAGAATCTCTGGGATATCTGTCAACCACCGCTTCACCATATGCACCCTCGGACAGCTCTCCATGATAGATGTAGGCCGTATCAAAATAATTGAATCCATGGGCCATAAAGTAATCTACATTCTTCTTCAACTGCTCAATATCAATGGACATAGGATTTCTCGGATCTTTTACCGGAAGTCTGAGTCCTCCCATCCCCATCCGCTTTCCAAAATCTATTGCCACGTTACAACCTCCTTCAACATTTACGGCTACACTACACACATCGGGCCTACCCTATCACCCGAAGGCCCTAAGCCTTATATATTTCATATGTTTATCTATATAATAAGTTTTGCATATTCATTAGTCAACACTAACGTTCTGAATTTTTGAACAAAAATCCCTTTAAAATTTTGTAAGTTATTTATATAGCAATTTTTATGAAAGATTATTGACAATTATCATAGATTATTTTATGATCTGTTTAATGGGTTACTTGATATTTTTTGTTAATATATTTCATATGTTTTTCTTATTATCAAAATGTATTGGAGGTAATCTAAGTTATGAAAGATATGCTGAAGAATCAGATCGCAATCGTTGCAGGCGGAACCAGTGGTATGGGAGAGGCAACAGCAAAATTATACGCTGCGGAAGGTGCAATTGTCGTTATCGGCGGAACAAGCTCTAAAAAGGGCAACCGCGTCAAAGACGAGATCATCGCTGCAGGCGGACAGGCCCGCTACTACGGCCCGCTGAATGTTGCAAGCAAGGAAAGCTGTCAGGCTATCGTAGACGAAACCATGAAAGAATTCGGACGAATTGATATTCTTGCTGATTTTGCCGGGAAAAGTTATGACGGTGACGAGACCATGACTCCTGAGGAGCGTTACCAGATTACGATGGACGTTAACATGACCGGAACCTATAATATGGTTTTCTGCGTAGTTCCTCCTATGAAG
>CAVJHW010000161.1:0-4147 GCA_963649395.1 Coriobacteriaceae bacterium
GCCTCCTGTACTCTCTCCAGTCTCATATTCCATACCTCCCGGTCATTTTCTTCCCAACATCCTTCCCCCCATAGCATACGTAAGTCCAGATCCATCTTATCCTTCCTCTTGTATCAGCCAGCTGTCTCCGTCCGCATAATTGATCCCGATGCCCGGTTGGATATTATAACAATATACATGGAAGCAAACCCCTTGTCCTCCATCCTCCACCGACCAGGCCTCCATCTCCACCCCGGAAGCCACCAGATTATTGCCCTGGAAGTCCGGTGTGACCCGATAGAGGACATGATTGCCTGTCTCATGGACATAATCGGCAATCTGATTCTCAAAGGGCAGCATCCCTACCGTATTCATATAGCGGGTTCCGGTAATCAGGTTCTTCTCGTTGGCATTCTCCCCTGCCAGCTGGTAGCCGATCAAATGGCAGCGATTATAGAGATAATTTCCCTCCACCAGGCCATTGTATTTCACCGTATGCCAGCCGGAGGGGCGAACCTGCCCAATCCTGCCTCTTTCCTCTGTGGGCATCAGCTCCTGGCAAATATTGGCATAGGCTTGCCCACACCGACCCAGGGCATCCAAGTCACTATAATACTCAAAGGGGGCTGTGTTCTCCTTCTCCTGATCGGTAAAATCCGGCTGGTTGTCATGAAGTTCTCCATAGGCCTCCTGGGAATCGCCGGTCTGAATCTGGCTTGCGGAAGAAGAACCCTCTCCCTGCATCCACTGCCCCAGATCCAGATAATCATAGGCGGCATATCCTCCCAAGAGCATCAGCAGACTGACAAGTAAAGAAAGGAGAAGCCTGGTCCTGCGTCTTCTCTCAGCTCTTCTGCGCCCTCTTCTCCTCGATCTTCTTCTGCTTTTCTTCATCGGCATCTTATCCTTTGATCAAATGATGGCTTGTAGGGTCCCGGCAGTCAAGTCCTGCCTGCAGGGTTTGCTTCCTCCTATGTATCCAACAAAAACAAAAGCCCCCGTAATTCTATGAAAATTACGGGGGACTTACAACGGAGGAGGAGGGATTTGAACCCTCGCGCCGTGTTACCGACCTACTGGTGTTCGAAGCCAGACCCTTCAGCCGCTTGGGTACTCCTCCGGATGATAGGGTGGTCTCTGGGACCACCCTACTTATTATACTTGGTGTTTCTCTGTCCGTCAACAGGTTTCTTATGCTGCCGTAACCATCTGCAGCAACTGGGCCACATCTGCATTGGTGATGAGGCCGTCTCCGTTGAGATCGGCAACGCTCAGGTCTTCATTCTCACCAGCTGTAACGATAGCCAGGAGCTGAGCTGCGTCTGCGTTGGTAATCTGACCGTCACCATTCAGATCTCCCTGGGCTCGTATCATTTTGCAAAGAGCATCCGCATCCTTGCCCAAGGGATCGTCGGTACGGTTGTGATTGGCTTTCCATGCGCAACCAGCCACGGTGGGACAGTCTGTCACTCCATTGGCGGTATTAAAGACGGTTGTACCCTCCATCTTCGTAGGGTCCTCATAGCTGGTATCCAAATAATTCAGGAAGCCTATTCCGGATTCTGCACCACAGTCTGCGCTGTAAGTATTACCGGAAATAGTATCGTAGCGGTTTAAGCTATCCAGGTATCCAATAATAGCACCCACATATTGCTGGCCGCTGACCTTACCGGTGAAGGTATTGTCACGGATGGATCCAACCACATTGCTCCAGGTCTGTGCCACATAGAGATCCCCACCAAAGATACCTCCCACACATTCCTTTCCTTCCACAGTACCGGTTACGGTACAGGAGATTACAGTGGGACGAGCACCGTTGGGAGCTGTAGAATTACTATAACCGCCACCCACAATGCCACCAGAGCAAGAGCCGCTCGCAATTACCGTGCCATTAAATGTGCAATTTTTCACATCGCATGTTCCCAGTGCGTTATCTCGAGTGCCCAGAATTCCGCCCACATAGTCTGTACCTTTTACAGTAGCTGAACTGACGCAGTTTTCGATTGTCCCATTAACTCGGCCAGCAAAGGAACCTATTTGTTTCTGCGTTCCATCATAGCCGATGGTGACGCCATCTTCGATAAAGCATTCTCTGATTGTGACTACGAATTTTGCACTAGCGTGAGCATAGTCATTGCCATCAGAAGATGCAACAAGGCCAGATTTCAAAGTTTGCGTTCCATTCAAAAGGCGAACGTCTTCAATGATAACTGCATTTCCGCTCAAACCAACGCCTGTATAATTGTTTATCAGGCCGGCACCTTCAATGCGCTTACCATAGATATTGAGATTCTTAACGGTGGCATCTTTTATGTAACCGAGTAGGGGCAATCCACCTTCAGGAACTGTAATCGTAGCATTCTTCGATTCACTTATCATTCCGTCAATGACACCGGAAAAAGGAGTACTCTTAGTACCTATTGGCTCCCAATCTTCTGGTATAATTATGTCATTTATAACAGCGAAGTAAGCTCCTTCATAGGTTACTCCATCTTCATTCACCCTTTTTTTCAGTAGCTGTAAATCCGATTGCGTCTTGAGTTTGTAAGGGTTATTTTTTGTTCCCTCACCTTCCAGGAATGGGGATACAGTGATATCAAGATTTACGGTATGGTCCATAAAGGAAATAACCACATGATCATCCTCTTCCGTGAGAGCTCCTGAAGGGCTGAAAGTAATCGCATCGGCATAAATATTTCTGGATGTTGTATCTGCATATGTAACCTTCAGAACAAGTCCGGTGGGATCAAATATATCACCTACATAATATTTTGTTTTATTGGGGACCGTGATGATTTCGAGCTTCTGAACCTCTTGTTTATTCTGGGCAAATTTAATTGTATAGGAAGTGGGTTCGGAATTCTCTCCACCAACAGTTACAACAAGGCTATATTCTCCATTATCATCCCATACAGGAGTAACACTCGCTTCGGTGCCGCTGACGACTTCAGTATCGGCCACTGTCACTGTAGCTTCCTCACCCGCAGTAGCAGTTGCAATTACCTTCAGGACGGTATCTACAACAATCGGCTCAGTGACAGTATAGGTATTTGTATTTCTGTCAAATGCTGCATCCAACTCCAAAGTGTTTCCATTCTGATCCTGAAGCACAAGACTGCTAAGCGTTGCTTTTCGAATAACATTAACACGATACGCTTCAACGGTTTCGTCGGCAGTCCCAATTCTAATTGACAGGGTATTTCCCTTAATTGAATTTGCATTTATGCTGTCAGATAGAAGTTTGCCCCTCGTCGAACCGGAAGTCACCGTTAGGGCAATTTCCGTGTCTAAATTCTCGACAAAATATGCTGCCTTAATTACAGAACCCTCTGCTACGTGATCACCCAAAGTCGCATATATTCTGGCATCAGAAGGAGATTCGTAATCGTACAGAACAAGAGTATATTCGCTAACGTCAGGAGAAAACGCTGGAGTCATCTCTCTTGCATCTTCTTCCGTTGCTTTGGATGATTTACTGCTAAAAAAAAGCGTTGCCAAATTGCAGTCACTTTCTGTTGTATCGCTCCCAACGGAATCATCACTTAAATGCATATCCTCTTCATCCATATTTTGTTCTGTGCCCGCAGCAAAAGTGGCAAATGGCAAAACATTAAGGCAGAGAATACACACCAATGTAACAGTGAGAAATCTCGTTATGTTTTTCATAATATACCTCCAATACGGCGTAAAAATTAAATACAGCCCAACTGGATTAGACCGGCTGAGCTGTATGGAAAGATTTAAGTTTAACCCTGCCAGCTCATAACAATATCTTCAAAACTCAAAGTAAGAATGGTATTTGCGGTAACAGCGGTACCACCGAGGGTATCCCCAGGATAATTGGATATAGAAGCAGGGGTGTTTGTCGGAATATCATAAAAGAACATCCAAGAGGAACCTTCGTAGGTGGTCCAGCCTTCATAGGGTTCATTTTCGATATATGTGTCTCTATTCGTATAAGTTGTCGTGCCAACCTTCAAAGAGGTCAGGTACTCAGGATAATCGGTGTCCCAAACAGGATTAGAAACGACAGCAGGATTTTCATTGCAAGCCTTAACGATTGCTTCTTTCAGGGTTTGGCCAGAAGTAATCGACACAACAACGGCATTTCCGCCATTCAAATCACTGCGGCTGTCTATAGCGCCAGAATCATTCCTGTATACTCTCT
>CAVJHW010000161.1:4231-4993 GCA_963649395.1 Coriobacteriaceae bacterium
TAAGACTTTTCGCATGTTTTTCTTCATTTGGTTCTTCTCCTTTTGATTATTGTAGCTAACTGTGGCTGCTGTGACACAATGGAAATACATTCCTCTGAATCGATTGGCCATCATACAATTCAGGTTTTTCAGCTCTTGGCATGCTCCTATCATGGCACACTTCCCCAAACTGATATTCTCATCCAATGTGTCTATTCACTTTTATATGTCATGGGAGCCCTTCCCCTTGACACCTCATCCATTTTCGGGCATATCGCCGTTTCCTTTTGTTGCATTCACCAGCCTCAGGCAAAGTAACTTCCCTCATTGGTAAACAAAAACAGCCGCAAAAAATCATCCCGAAAGGACAATATTTCCGCAACCGTTCTCGAAAATATTGATAAGATACAGTAGGTCTTCTGACTCACGCTTCCGACAAATCACATCCTGCCTTCTCAGTTCCCCAATGGCTGGCTTTCGCCAACGGATATGATTCTAACGATTACAGCACCGATTCCATGTGGGGATTCTCACCCCGTTCCCTTGTTTAGCTATCTACCTGGTTATCCTACCTATCAACCTTTGCAGCACATAGCCTCTGTATCACCAAAAAATATTGGTTACAGTGTCAAAAGCCTGAGCCCACGACATGCTCGCATGTCGGTGGGGGAAGGGCTTTATGACACGCCCCTCAATGAGGGTGAAGTGGGGCGAAAGCCCCGCGAGAACCCGAATTGAGGGAGGATTGTGGGAGTGCGTAGCACGGAACAATCCGTGTAACCA
>CAVJHW010000162.1:0-4897 GCA_963649395.1 Coriobacteriaceae bacterium
CTCCCAGATCCGCTGCAGGGGTTGTGCTTAAGGCACCGCCCATGCTCCCGATAGCGGTACGACAAGCACCTGCTAAAACAACCTTTTTTGCCATGTTTTGACCTCCTTGAAACAATGCATTTTAGTTTTAGTATAATCCCACTATACTCCATCCAACTTGATATGTCAAATATTTATCAATATTTTTTTAACGATTTTTTCCGCTTTCACAAATCAAGTGTTTGCATTTTATCCACATGGGACAAAGGCCTGATTTTAAGCAAAAAAAAGCAGACGAACTGGTAAGCAAGGTCGTCTGCTTTTTTGCAAGCGGTCAGACGCAGCCTACAGCGGAGGTAGCTCTAAGAATTGCAAGGTTCTTCGGAGTGTCCGTGGATTATCTTCTGACCGGAGTTAGTTCCTACAATAAAGATTACGCAGAGGAGCTTGGCTTGTCTGATACATCGATGGAGCTTCTGCGCAGGGCAAAGGAAATGCATCCGCAGATGGATTTAGAGCGTGTGCACACCAGGCCCTATCTGGACGAGCTATTATCCGACAAGGACTTCTATGAATTCTTAGATGGACTTTATGATTCGGTAAAAAGCCTGAAATCCGCACAAGCTGCAAGGGAACGGATGCAGAAAGCATACGAGGGTCTGAACATGGAAGGATAAGTGTAAGTCACTGGCCAAGAAAGTGAAGGAAATCATCGATACGCAGTCCTCTTTCTCAGATTGGCTCAACAATCAAAAGCTATGTCTATGGTTGCGGAGGCTACCTCAAGATATGATGTTAGGAAGGACGGTAAATAGCAGAAAAAGGGGCAAAGTTCCCCTCTCCGGTTTCTTTGCACCCTTTTCTGATTTGAATGGATTGTCTTACTTGTCTTAGTATTCTATGCTTAGTATTCCATAGCGGGCTCTTCTCCCCGCAGCACCCGGAGGCCGCCCTGAGCCAAGGCCAGCAGCTCGTCCTCTCCCGCATATACGGTGACATCACTGATGAAGCCCACATGGGCTTTGATTTCCTCTACCACCTGCTTGCCATAGGCGATGCCGCCGGTCAGGATGATCTGATCCACCTTGCCTTGCAAAACGGCAGCCAGGGAACCGATTTCCTTGGATACCTGGTAGGTAAAGGCATGGAAAATGCTCTCTGCCTTGGCATCCTTTTTTTCAAAGGCCAGCTCAGACAGCTCCTTCATATCGTTGGTTCCCATATAAGCCGTGAGACCGCCCTTGCCATTTAGCTTCTTGGCAATCTCTGCCTGGGTATATTTGCCGGAAAAGCACATTTTCACCAAGCCGCCGGTGGGCAGGGAGCCGGAACGCTCCGGAGAGAAGGGGCCATCCCCATCCAGAGTATTATTGACATCGATGACCCGGCCGCCGTGGTGAGCGCCTACGGAGACACCGCCGCCCATATGAGCAATGATCAGGTTGAGGGACTCGTAGGGAACTCCCTTCTCCTTGGCATATCTCTTGGCTACTGCCTTCTGATTCAGGGCATGGAAAATGCTGATGCGGGGAATCTCAGGCAGACCGGAGTAGCGAGCTACCGGAGTCATCTCATCCACTACTACCGGGTCAACAATATAGGAAGGAATTCCCAGGGGGGCAGCGATTTCCTTCGCTAAAAGTCCTCCCAGATTGGAAGCATGCTGTCCCTGGCGTCCGATGCGCAGATCCTCCAGGAGGGCATCGCTGGTGGCATAGGTGCCACCGGGAATGGGCTTAAGGAGACCGCCTCGACCGATGACTGCGGACAGTTCCTTAATGTCAAAGTTCTTCCCCGCCAGGAAGTCCAGGATCAGCTGCTTGCGGAAATCCATCTGGTCCACGATCATGTTATATCTGCCGATTTCCTCTGCAGTATGACGCAGGGTTTCTTCAAATAACAGAGTCTCGTCCTCAAAGATACCAATCTTGGTAGATGTAGAACCTGGGTTGATGATCAATAATTTATATCCCATAATGTAGTCCTCCTTAAGCTTTTTGAGCCATTGCCTTGGAAATCACTGCGGCAAAGGCGATGGAATTCACCTTGGTCTCGGAATCATCGGAGCGTGAAGTCAGGATCACAGGAGCGGAAGCACCCAGAAGCACATTGCCGTTCTTCACCTTAGCCGTACGAATCAGGATCTTGTAGGTGATATTTCCCGCATCAATGTTGGGGAAGAGCAGGACATCCGCATGACCGGCTACCGGATTATCCACCTTCTTATGGCGAGCTGCTTCCTCGTCAATAGCCAAATCCATAGACAAAGGACCATATACCTGGCAGCCCTTGATCTCGCCCTTCTCGTACATCTCTGTCAAAGCCTGGGCATCCACGGTGGGGGGCATCTTGGGATTCACTACCTCCACGGCACACAGGGGAGCTACCTTGGGACACTCGATCCCGCAGGCGTGGGCTACCTCTACGGTGTTCTCAATGATATGAACCTTGTCCTCCAGGCTGGGATAGGTATTGAAGGCCACATCCGTGAAGAAGAGAAGGCGGTCAATGCCCTCAATCTCAAAGACACAGACATGGGACATCATCTTGCCGGTACGAAGACCTACCTCCTTGTTCAGCAGGCTCTTCAGGAACATTTTCGTGTCCAGATATCCCTTCAGGAGAATGTCTGCCTTCTTGTCATGCACCAATTCCACTGCTTTCAGGGCTGCGGCCGCAACATCCGGCTCATTGATAATCTCAAACTCCTCCAGGGAAATGTTCATGGAAGCAGCGATCTGACGAATCTGAGCCTCATCCCCTACCAGGATGGCATCCGCTATGCCCCGATCCTTGGCAGTTCTTACAGCCTCCAGCACAGCATCATCTTGGGCTACCGCAACAGCCAGCTTCTGCAGAGGGCCCGTCCCTGCTTTGGAAATGATATCATCAAAACTCTTACTCATGTGCTACACCTCACAATATAAATATTTTTTTAACAAACTTAGTTTAGCACTGAATAGGGGGCGGGTCAATGGTTTTTAAAGGTAAAAACAAGACTCTGACTTTTGGCACTGTAAACAAAAAAGTATTGACAAGACCTGCCTTGCAGAATATACTTTCCTTAAACGAAATACTTGCTAGGGGAGCACATGCTGAGATTGAAGCCGGAAGGCTTCTGACCCTCATTACTTGAACCGGTTAGTACCGGCGTAAGGAAGCGCAGAATTGCCACCTCCCCTTGCCATGCAAAGGAGGATTTTTTTATGTTAAAGTATCTTGTTACCGATGAAGGCGGCCTTACCGGCGCCGGCTATGGTCTGTTTATCGCTGTAGCTCTTGTCAGTTTGGTGATTGCCGTGGTCATTGCCCGGCGCAATACCAAATCCGCCCCCATGTCTCCCAAGCGTCTGGCCTTCTGTGCCATGGGGATTGCTCTTGCCTATGTTACATCCTATATTCAGTTTCTGAAGCTGCCTATGGGAGGAACTGTCACCCTATTTTCCATGCTCTTCCTAGTATTGATCGGCAACTGGTATGGAGCAGGAACGGGCATTCTGGTAGGTCTTGCCTATGGCGTCTTGCAATTTATCCAGGATCCCTACTATCTGACCTTTTTCCAGGTATGCTGCGATTATCTGCTGGCCTTTGCCGCCCTGGGGGTTGCCGGTTTCTTCCGCGACAAGAAGCACGGTCTGGTCAAAGGCTATATCGCAGCCGTCCTGTGCCGGGGTGTCTTCGCCTCTCTGGCCGGTTATCTCTACTGGATGGAATATATGCCGGAGAGCTTCCCCAAGTCACTGACAGCCGTATATCCTATTGTATATAACTACAGCTACCTGCTGGTGGAAGGCATCCTCACCGTGATCCTCATCTCTGTCCCGGCGGTGTCCAAGGCACTGAACCAGGTGCGCCGCATCGCCATAGAAGAGGGGGGCAAGACCAAAGCCGCTGCTACCCGATAAAGAAGCAGCAAGAGACAAGGCAAGTCCAACCATCAAAATCCTATTTTCCCCGGGCTTATTACGGGGGAAGCGACCCGGGTGGTCTCTCCTGAGACCATCCAGGTCGATTCTTACTCTGCGCAAGGGTAATGTCCCAAAGATGGTCTATCCCCAGAGCTTCCCTGCACCATCCACTACCCCTTAAGCTTCTGAGCTTTTGTAGTAGGGTTTCATTTTCTCCATTAGTTGTTCCTCCAGAGCATATAAATTAATAAAAATACATTTTTCCTTTCCTTCATTAAAAAAAGCAGGGGTTACTCGCTCGTAGGATGAATCGCATCCTATGCATTGAATATCAACCGGGTCTCCACGTTTTGGAATCCAGTTAAGATAGCAACAAGTCACCACTTCCCACGAGGATATATTCGTTATCACATCCCCTATGCTCTTGATACCTTCCTCACGCAATCTAGCAAAATCAATCATTCCCGGTAGATTCAGCTGATATTCGTCAAAGGGGATATAATTGAGGTCTTGAACTATCTCGGGGTCAGGACATTTGTCTCCACACCATCCATACAAGCCAACTAAAATCGTCTCATCATAACATGCCTCAGGTATAATTCTGGAAACTGGCCACTTCTTTATTCCGATTATTCTCAAAAGTATATACTTGCCATGCAGAGATTTCTGTGCACTCTCAGGATCGGTTATCATGCGATACGCCAGCAGACTGCCCACCTTCCACGGACTATGATGTACTGTCGGTTTACGTATTTTCTTTTTTTCTGGTTGTTCCCCCAGGAGCTTTTTCTTTAACTCGGATAAAACCTTTTTTCTCTTACTGTAGTTCTTCTGATTACCCGGCGTATTCCAACGTTCCAGATCGCCTCCCTGCTCCAGGTAATATAAAGCCATAGATCTGGTTTTCTCGCTGAGCCTCCCCTTGTTCCACTCTGCTAAAGCCAATGCAAACCAGAACACAGGTTCATCCTCATCCTCTCGTCCCAGCATATCAGCATAGTAATCTATCA
>CAVJHW010000163.1:0-4857 GCA_963649395.1 Coriobacteriaceae bacterium
TAGAGGTTTTCGAGCTGATCCTGAACGCTGCGCAGGCGTTCGGGCATTTTCTCCAACGCATTTTCGATGCGGACAAGGTTGCCTCTGGCATCCGCACCGAGTTCAACGCGGTGGGGCATACATCAAACAGATTTGCCCTTTAGGAAACAAGTTCCGGCATTTCTGCCAGCACGCGGAGCTTATTGAGCTTTGCCAGCTGCTTCTTATCAGGGTTTAGCACTTTCAGGTATTTTCGGATGGTGCGCTCATTGCTGGAATGGATGAGGATGTGAACCACATCGGAAACAATAATCAGGTTTTGATAACTGTCATTGCCACCCAGCACTAACGGCTTTTTATGGTGACAGTCCACCTGATTTGCTTCCAGTTCCATACCGGAAACAGCGCATTTTCCTTTCTGTGCAACATAGAGCGCAATGCGGTTGTCGTTGTACGCTACGCTCTGCTTACCGCACGGATTGTTCATCAGATAATAAAGGACAGCCATATTGATACCGGCAAGATTCTTGTGAATCTCAAGTCGACCCTTTGGCGTGTACTTGTTTATGGTGTGCAAGCGAATACCCTCACAGTCAAGGAAAATTCGGAGGAGAACATTGTTAACGTGCTCTATGTTTCTGCTGGCAACAAAATCGTGAATCTATATGCCGGAGAGAGCACGGTGGAGCATGACGGCCAGGAGCATACGGTAAAGGATGTTACAATTAAGGAAAACGGCTGTGATGATATTGCGGTAGAAGATAGTGCTGCAACGAAATCTCATGAGTTAAATGATCGGAAAAGGGATAAGAATGTTGTTGAAAATATCACTGCGCAGAGAACTGAGTCGCTTCCTGGCATTTATAGTGTAGCTTTTTCGGCAAAATCCTATGTCAGAAATAGCAAAGGTGTGACCCTTGGCAATTATACCGTTATCCAGCATCCCGGCAAGCTGACCATCACCTACCAGCCTTCGGCTGCGGTATGCACCTATGATTTCGGTGTGACGAACAGCTATAATGTGCTGAACGATGTTGAGAAGGCTGCGGCTTCCATCACGGTTCCGGAGGCATACCAGTCGTATGTAACCATAGATGACGAGAAGAACATCATCTACACCCCCCAGAGCTTAAACACCGGTGAGAAGGGCCAATGGACAACTGACGGTACAAGTGCAGCTACTACCGTTAGTGACAACGAGACTACTGTATATGGTTATACAGAAGCTTATGACTCCTTTAACCAGTTCAGCAATGGCAGTGCGCTGAAGGCTACCCTGAATCTCAATGGGGGAAAAAGTGCATATACCAATGATGCGGTGACCTTTACCTTTACCGGCACCGGTTTTGACTTGATCTCGGAGTGTGGTACCGACACGGGTATGTTGGTGGTTGGACTTAAGGGTACGGGTGTTGACGGTACGAAACATGCCTACGTGGTGGATACTTATTTCTGTGGGGATGAGGATGGCATCATTAGCGGTTCCGGCCTTCTGGATTATCAGGTTCCGGTGGTACGCAAGCTGGATTTGCCCTATGACACTTATACGGTAACGGTCTATGGTTATCTGACCAATGGTTCCGGTGCCTCGACAGCGTCCACAGCGGCCTCCTCCCGTCAGAATAGCCTTATGACGGCTGCAGCCTATGACCTGGCCACCGACCAGGAGGTCGATGTAAGCAGCATTCTGCAGGATCTGGGCATGGAGGAATACTTAAGTGGTGAAGTGACCGTATCCTTTATGGATGAAAATAGTGTTTTGAATGGAGAGGCCTGCTTCCGCCTGCCTCCGGAGGTGTCCGCCCGGGTACGCTGGCAGAGTGAATGCGAGAATCTGTCCCGCGATCATCTTCTGCGCCGGGCTGAGGCCATCGCCCGCGATCGAGAGATCCCCATCCTGCCTTCGGAATGTCAGGAGATGCCGACAGAGCACATTCGCTGCCGGGCCGGAGCAGCCTCCTTCTGGATCACCTATCATGGACAGATGAGGCCTTGCGGAATGATGAAAATGCCTTCCGTCCCGGTGGGGGAGGACTTCCGGACAGCCTGGGATCAGATCCGCTCCCAAAGGGAGAAGATCATGGTTCCGGCACTCTGTACCGCCTGCCGCTACCGCACAATCTGTGAGGCCTGCCCCACAGTATGCATGGCGGAGACGGGAGAGTTTGCCTCCGTGCCTACCTATCTCTGCCGCAAAATGGAGGCCTATGCAGCCCTGGCCGCCCACTGGTATGAGGAAATTAGGGAAGAAGGGGCTGGAGAAGGAGCCGAGGATGGCTTTGGAGAAGAAACCAAAGAAGGTCTTGGAGAAGACAGGGAAGAGAGGGCCGGAGAGGGCACAGAAGGACCTACAAGAGAAAATACCGGAATGATACAGGAGAGGGCATATGAAGGTAAGCGATAGATTTGTTTTGCGGGAAATCGCCGGGGATTCCCTTTTGATTCCCCTGGGGCAGACCCATATCCAGGGGATGCTGCTTTTGAATCCGGTATCTATGCTGATCTATCAGGAGCTGCGAAAGGGAAAGGATCCGGAGGAGATCCTGGGGCGGATTCTGGCGGAATATGACATTGAGAAAAAACAAGCAGAGGAACATTTGAGAGATACCCTTACCCAGATGCGGGAACTGGGGATCCTGGAGACATAAGAACACATACGGAAAGGGCATAAATATGAAATCCAACTCCAAAAAACGACTCACCAACACTTTTTTATCCCTTATCATGGCCTTGTCCCTCCTGCCGACTTCCGCACCCGCGGTCTCGGCAGACGCGGGGGATGACCAGACCCTCCCTGCGGCTGCGGCAGATGCAGGGAATGACCAGACCCTCCTTGCGGTCTCGGCAGACGCGGGGGAGGATCAGACTCTCCTTGCGGCTTCGGCAGATACGGAGGATGACAAGACCAGTCTGGCTCCCATCGGACCAGCCTTTGATGTGGACAGCCTTCTGGCTTGGACGGCAGGTTCCGACGAGGACGGGGAGTACTCTCGCTCCGTGATTCCCCTGGCAGAGCGGGGTACCGGATTCACCGTCAATGATACCGCAAATCCGGAGGCCAAGCTGATGGTCTGCTCCCTGGCCAATTCCAAACATGACACCACCAGCTCCTAGGGCACAGATTCCTTCAGCAGCTATGCCTTCAACTATTGGCAATATGCCACCTCCTTTGTATATTGGTCCAGCTCCTCCCGGGGCAATGTGGTTGTTCCCAATGGTGAATTCACGGATGCGGCCCATACCAACGGGGTGCCGGTCATGGGCACCATCTTCTTTGACTGGAATGGAGATGCATCCCTTGTCCAGAAGTTCGTGAGCAACTATACCGCGGTTGCAGACAAGCTTTTGGCGCTGATGGATTACTATGGCTTTGACGGCTACTTTTTCAATGAGGAAACCGGCGTTTCCTCTGGTGTAGCCAGTCAGCTGAATCAAATGATTGCCTATATGCGAGGGCAGGCCCCTGACATGCTGATCGGCTGGTATGACTCCATCTGTGACAATGGCTCTCTCAGCTATCAGGATGCGGTGAATAGCAATAATAAGGGTTGGGTTTCAGCCGGAGTCAATGAATTTTTCATGAACTACAACTGGACCAGTCAGAAGGTAAATACCACCCTTTCCACCATGCAGGGACTGGGTAAGAGTCAATATGATGCCTTTGCCGGACTGGATGTCCAGCAAAATTGTATGCAAACCACCTTCCATTCCGACTATTTGCTTAAGAATAAAAAAATGCAGCTCTCCCTTGCCCTCTACTGCCCCAATTCCACTCTGGGGCTGGCCACGGATGGAGCCAACTTCCATGAGGTGGAGCGGCAATTCTATGTCAATGAAGGAGATCCCCGCAGTACCGCCAGCAGCGGCTGGCAGGGAATATCCAGGTTTTTTGCGGATCATACCACAATTCTATCCGCCCCCTTTGTTACCAATTTCAATACCGGCCATGGGAAGGCCTATTATGTGGATGGTGAAAAGTCTCGGGAGGGGGAGTGGAGCTACCAGTCGGTGCAGGATGTCCTGCCTACCTGGACCTGGATCATCGACTCTGAGGGAAGCAAGCTTTCCGGAGGATATGATTTTGATGATGCCTACAATGGAGGCTCCTCTCTCTGCTTTTCCGGCAGCCTTTCGGCAGGACAGCCCAACCAGATCATGCTCTACAGCACGGAACTGGAGATCCGGGATAGCACGCAGATTTCTATCACAGGCAAGGGAGACCAGGGCTGCATGAAGCTGGTAGCTTACTATGGGGACAGCACAACCGCAAGCTATGAAGACTGCCAGACCAAAGAATATAATCTGAATGCAGGCTTCGACACCTGGACCACCAGCACCGCTTCTCTGGCTGATCTTTCCGGTCAAACCCTCTATGCCATAGGTCTGAAAATCGAAAGCAATACGGACCTTTCCGACTATAAGGTCAATCTGGGCCAGCTGGCTATTTCAGATGCCCCTGTTGACAGTGTTTCCGTTAGCAATCCTGTTCTGGAGGAGATCCTATTCAAGGACGCTTATACTGCAGAGGCCAGGCTTGCCTGGGAGGGAAATGCGGCTTCCTACGAGATCTATAAGGTTAATGGGGGCGAAGCCGCCAATATGAATACCATCAGCTTCCAACTTCAATACAAAAGCGGAGGCAGTTGGATAACCGCAAAGAGTATTACCAACAACTCCTCCTCCGTGACTGATGTGCCCCTGGATCAGCCCGTGACCGCCCAGGAGTGGCGCCTGTATATCAACAACAGCGGCTCCTCTTATCTATGAGATGGAATTATATGCAGGCAGCAAGGAGACGGACTCCTGACCGATCTTGACTTCGCAAACTCCGGCTCCTGCCCTAGCTCTGAATCCTGCGCGATGACACCGCTGTCCCCC
>CAVJHW010000164.1:0-4779 GCA_963649395.1 Coriobacteriaceae bacterium
AATATGAACCTAGGCGATGTAAAAGACCATGACATCGACGCATTCGGCGATGCCTACGAGTATTTGATGACCATGTATGCTTCAGGTGCGGGCAAGTCCGGCGGCGAGTTCTTCACACCTGCCGATGTTTCTGAGCTGCTGACCCGTCTGGGTACGGTCGGCAAGACGGAGATCAACAAGGTCTACGAGGAAATTGTCGCCCGTGAACAGGTTCTCCGCGATGAAATTGCGAAGATTATCGCAGAAATCGAGGTGTAAGTATGGCAAATGAATTGACAATTTACCAATCGGTTATTGATGATGTAAAGGGCATTATTTCCTCTGGCATGGAGAGCGCATACAATGCCACAAGCCGTGCAATGGTACTGACCTATTGGAATGTTGGCAGACGCATTGTGGAACAGGAGCAGAACGGCAATCAGCGGGCTGAATACGGTGCAGCTATGATGGATGCTCTGGCAGGAGAACTGACCAAAGAATACGGAAAAAGCTATTCCAAGCGAAATCTACAGTATTTTCGCAAATTTTATCAATGCTTTCCGGATATTGAGATTGTGAACTCATGCGTTCACAATCTGACTTGGACACATTTTCGCAGCCTTTTGCGCGTGTCGGACGAGGATGCCAGGGTTTGGTATATGAACGAAGCTGCACACGAAAACTGGAATGTGAGGACGCTTGACCGCAATATCAGCACACAATATTATTACCGCTTGTTGCAGGCTCCGAAAAAGGAAGCTGTTATCTCAGAAATGAGGCAGAAAAATGCTCAACTTTCCAAAACACAGTTTGAACTCGTGAAAAGCCCTGTTGTTGCCGAGTTCCTTGGTTTTAAGAATGAGGACAGCTATTTGGAAAGCGATTTTGTCCCATATCCGTGATTTTCTTATGGAAATGGGCAGAGGTTTTGCCTTCGTGGCAAGGCAGCAGCATATTGTTACGGAAACGGAAGATTATTTTATCGACCTTGTTTTCTATAACATCGACCTGAAATGTTATGTGCTGGTGGATTTGAAGATGGGCAAAATCACCCATCAGGATGTGGGACAAATTGATATGTATGTCCGTATGTATGATGATTTGAAACGCACTGCCGGAGATAATCCGACCATTGGCATTCTGCTGTGCACAAAAACGGACGAGGATATTGCCCGCTATTCTGTATTGCATGACAATAACAGGCTGTTTCTGTCGAAATATCTGACTTATTTGCCTACCAAGGAACAGTTGAAGCAGGAAATTGAACGACAGAAAGCAGTCTTCTATATGCAACATCCACTTCAAATAGAGGAAGGCGATGAGGACGCATGAGCAGACTGGATGAACTGATTCAGGAGCTTTGCCCGAACCTGCCTGCCGGCAGGCAGGTGGGGTGGTGTGCATATGCAATCTTATGTGATGATGGCTCAACAATCAGATGGTGGCCGAAGAGTCTGCACCCTATGGAACAAGATAAAATTCTGCATCCTTGCATGCACCGAAGCACGGATATTTGTCGGGCAAGCCGGTATCGACAAGTAGCCCGATAGGGCGGATTGTGGATACCGGCGGCAGCTGCGGGAGCACGTTAGTGCGGAGCAGCTGGCTTTCATTCGTGGTGGTGCGGGACAATGCCCAGCATGGGGGTTTACTTTCCTTCCAGGAACAATTGCATACTATAATCCATGACTGCCTTCACCAGGATGCCCATGGCCTCTCCAACCTTGGCTGGATCCAGACTGTTGACCACCCGGAAGCCGAAGAAGCAATACCCCTTGTGGTATTTTCCATAGGTATCCAGACAGCGTTTCACTTCCGCCACTACTTCCTCCTCCCTTGCTGTCTCACTGCCTGGCTTTCCGTTGGAGTCAAAACCACCCATGAAAGCAAAACGATCTCCATACTTCTGTATGAGGCCTTCTACATCATTGCTCACCTGAACAGAGGTCCAGCCAGCCCAGCCGCAATCTATGAAGTCCTCTACCAGCTCTTCTGCATATCCACAGCAATGATAGATAGGGATAATCCCCCTCTTCCAACATTCCTGGGCAAAGCGCTTATGATGAGGCTTGATCACCTCCCGATAGGCCTCCGGAGACATGAAGAGGCTCCTCTGGGTAGCAATATCATCAAAGTAGGTTATGGTATCCGGATGATAGGCCTCAATAATATAATCCAGCGCCTTCACCTTATAATCGGTGATAGCTTCCATTAAGGCAGAGACTTCCTCCGGATTCTCGGCCAGAGCCATCAGGGCTCCCGCAAATCCCATTAAAGCAGCCAGTCTCTCATAGACCCCGTTGCCAAATCCAAAATCCACCACATTATGTTCCCTGTCTGGCTCCCCAAGAATTTTGCATTCCATGGCATAATCCGCCTTCCAATCATAGGCCGCCGGATCAGGAATGGTAACCTTTTCTCTCCAATCCGCCACATCCTCCAAAATCGTATCATTGACATCCGGCACCGCGGCTCCGCCGCCTGTAGAAGGATACTCCCATTTGGTGCCAAATCCATCCTTACCATCCCCATACTGGTTTCCCTTTTCAATGGCCGGTCCGTTAATGGCCCCAAAGCCATAGATCTTGTTCCCTACAAAAGAATTGGGAATCATGGTAGTCGGCTTGTGAGCCAACAAATTCAGATAGTTCTCCTTGAAATCAAATCCCGCCTGCGGTCCCATAAAATACCTCCTTTTTTTGTCTGTTTCAGATAAACATTCTGTGATATAATGAAATCCTACCGGTCTGTCAGCAACTAGCTTATGTACCATAAGTATAACCTGGTCAAGAGAAAAGTACCATGTCTTCCACCTATAAGGATTTTATGAAAAAAAACCTGTAATTTGTCTGTTTCAGCCAAAGGAGACTTTTATGAAGCTTAGCATGTCCATCCTCGCTGACCATCTGTCAGATTATGACATACGATGTCAGATTCAGAACGACCACATGACTATCTCGGGGATACGTTTCCTGTCCGAACAGCCGGATGTATCCTCCCTGGAATATGTCTATATCGGAAATGCGGGTTCCTTTTTCCAAGATCCTCAATTAGAGGACAGCATGATCCTGGCCAACGGGAAAAATAATATTATTTGCCGGGGAACTGACTATACAGAGCTTCTGAATCGAGTGCTTTCCGCCTTTGATTTTTATAACCATTTTGAGCAGGAGCTTTACCTGGCTTCCCAGCAGGGGCTTCCTCTGGCTTCCATGTTAAGGATTCTGCAGCAGGTATTGCCGGATCCTCTTCTGGTCTTCAGCATAGAGGGGGAATTGCTGGGCAGGTCCAATGATAAGCCTCTTCCCCACAACATCCTGACCGACATGAGAGGGACAGTAAAAAAAATCATCGCCCCTCATAGCATGGGAATCTCCATCACCGATGTCCATGGGCGAATTTCCCATGATCTATCCCACTTTGCACAGATCATGTACCAAAATGATTATCCTCAGGTTCACTGCGTCTCCCGCTATTTGCTGCAGGACAACGAGAGAATCGGTTTTATCATGAATTTTTCTTCCACCCCGGTGCGAGAATTAAAAAGCTGTGTGATCGAGGATTTCATTGCCCCCTTCCTGTCTCAGGCAGCAGAATTCCACAGCGCGGACTCTCTCCTGCAATCGGACCACTCCGCCCTGAAGCAGCTCCTATCCGGCCAGGACATACCGGCCGAGATCGCCCGGCGGCTGGAGCAAAGACTTGCCTTTCGCTCCCTGGGGCGTCTTCTTCTGCTGCGCCCCTTATCCATTCAAAATCACACTATGCGAAGGGTGCTGATGGACAGCCTGGAGAACCAATCCTTCTCCTGTCTGACCTGTGAATACGAGGATACGATTGCGATATTGACAGAGGAAGGGTCTCTTGCTGCCCTGACGGCCCATCTGCAGAGGCAGATCCCGGCAAAGAATTTTTCCATGGGGATTTCCATGCCACTGCATGGGCTAGATGGCTTGCAAAAGGCTTGTCATCAGGCGCAATTTGCCCTGAATCAAAGGGCCAAGGCCGGTATCCGCTATTGCCAGGATTTGGCCCTTCCCCATATGCTGCAACTGCTTTGCAAGGATCCTGAGAATGATTCTCTGCTTCATCCGGCATTGGAGATTCTGCAAAGATACGACAAGGAGCATAAAACCGACCTATATCAGACCCTATGCACCTATCTCTACCACAACCTTATTCAGATCGATACTGCCCAGCAGATGCACATTCACCTCAACACACTCAAGTACCGTCTGCGAAAAATCGAAGACCTCTCTCATGTGAATTTCAGAGATTTCGACGAGGTTTTCTACCTGCAGCTTTCCGCCAAATTGGTAAATGAGGATACAACTTTTTCAATCGAAAGACCGGGCAAAGGAACTTGAGGACCTGACACCCTAAGGAGCAAGGTCAGATTTGTTAAGAATCCGTTCAGAATCCTGTAAGAACTAAAAAATATAATAGCATCATCGAAAGCAAAAAGCTTTAGATAATTCAAACAGGAGGATACTAAAAATGGACAGACTTAGGGAAGACATCAAATGCGAAGACAATGGGAAGACAGGTAAGACCGCAAAAGGAAAGGCAAACAAACTTTTGAGAAAGACATTTGTCCTGTCAATGGCTGCAATGCTGGCATTCGGTGTGGTAGGATGCGGAAGCTCAGGATCCAAATCAACGAGCACCAAATCCACAACAACTACCTCAAAGAGCGGATCTGACAACTCTTCTTCCAAGAAGACAAATTCGGCTTCGAAGGACAAATCAAGTAAGTCATCTTCTTCGAAGAAGGACAGCTCATCTTCAAAGGATAAATCG
>CAVJHW010000165.1:0-4766 GCA_963649395.1 Coriobacteriaceae bacterium
AGTCACGCACATCTTCAGCAACATCATCCTGGTATAGTGAATTTCCCCATTGTCCCATTTCATACACCTTCTAATTTCCAGTCCCCTTGCCTCGTAATAATCTAAACTAGATGTGATTATCTTAAAAGTAAGCTTCCAGCCAAAGGAGCTCCTCGGCTTTCATTCGTGGTGGAGGCGGCGCAAGCCGCCATGGTGTTTACTTGATCCGTCTGTTTGGAAAGATCTCTGCCAGAAAACGAGACAATTCCATTTTCTTCTCATAGCGCTCCCTTACGGCGTAGAGATGGAGTTCCTTCTCTGCCCGGGTCATGCCCACATAGAGCATGCGGCGTTCCTCTTCCAGATCTGCCTCCAATATAGCCTTATGGTAGGGAATCACCCCTTCGTTGACATCCAGGATATAGACCTGGGCATATTCCATGCCCTTGGAAGCATGAAGGGTAGATATCATCACTCCTTCTTTGGCCTTCTTCCGATCCCTCTGGTTCTGCTTCTGCAATTCCTCCCGGTATTGGGTGATATGCTTCTCCCAGGCCTCCAGATTGGAAAAGCCCCTGGCACCGTCCGCCAATTCATCCAAAACCTGCAGCAGCTCGTCTGGAGGCAGATTCCGAGACTGGGCATATTCCCGCACATAAGATTCATAACCAATCCCCCGGCGAACATATTGGATGGCTCCATAGGGCGCCAGCTGTCCTAAAACCTGCAGGTCCTGCTCCAGCTGCTCCACCCGCTGGCACATCCACTCCTTTTCTTCATAATATTGATAGAGGTGTTCAAAGGAGATCTGTGCCTCATCAAAGGCCTCCCGAGTAAAATAACGATTGGGTCGGTTGTATATCTGGAGGAAATCCGCCCTTTTCCGGCTACCTGCCCCGATTCGCAGGTAGGCCAGGATATTCTTGGCGATCCAATGGTCGTAAATACAGGGAATGATATCCCCCGCATAGAAGGGAATCTGCCAGGCCATCAATTGCTCTGCCGCTGCCCGACAGCCCATATTTGTTCTGGCCAAAACAGCCATCTTCTCATAGGGAAGGCCCTCCTCCGCCTTCTTCCGAATACTTTTGGCCAGCTCAAGAGTCTCCTCCCGCACATGGTCAAAGATCTGCAATTCCACCGGGGCTCCCCCCTGGTGGCTTGCCTGGATTTTCTTGGCAAATCGTCTTTGGTTCCCGGCAATCAGACGACCGGCGCAGGTCAGAATCTCCGGGGTACTCCGGTAGTTCATCTCCAAAGCCGCTCTCTTGGCATTGGGATAATCCTTAGGGAAATTCAGCATAATACCCGGATTAGCCCCCCGGAAGCGATAGATGGATTGGTCGTCATCCCCCACGATGAAGAGATTATTCTCCGGCAGGGCCAGCTGCTTCACAATATGGTATTGCAAGGGGCTGATATCCTGGAACTCATCAATCAAGATATATTGGAATTTTTTCTGCCATAGCCTTAAGACATCCGGTCTTTGATCAAAGAGGCGGCGGCACCAGACCATGATATCGTCAAAATCCAACTTCCGATTCTCCTTCATCCAGGCCTGATATTCTTGGTAAATCCTGCGAAATACTTCCTGAGGCAGAACCGCAGAATAGAAATGTTCCAGCTCCAAACCACCACTTTTGACTGTGCTGATCTCCTTGCTGACGGATCGGGGAAGATCGCTCTCCCCCTCTGCATCCTTGTAAGAATGGGTCACCAGCTCCTGCAAAAGCTGATTCTTCTGCTCTTCACTTATGATATTTTGTCCGGAAATATGCCAGGTATGGCGGAGAATCCCGTAAAAGACCCCATGAAAGGTTCCGAAGGTCACCAGGGTAGAGGAGGTGCCTGATTGACGGAGAAATCTCTCCTTCATCTCAGCGGCGGCAGCCCGGGTAAAGGTTACCACCAAGATGGAAGAAGGAGAGACTCCCTTTTGGATCAGCCTGCAGAGACGCCCTGCAATGACTGCTGTTTTCCCTGAGCCGGGGCCCGCCAATACCAGCATAGGCCCCTGGGTATGTTCTACTGCTTTCTTTTGTTCTTCGTTAAATTGCATCGTATCAATTGGTATTATCAAATCGCATCATTTAACTGATCAATAGCTGTCTGAATTCTTGCCACAGCCTCTTCCTTGCCAATGACTTCCAGAATCTCCGTGGCACCGGCCGGTGTGGTCTGCTTGCCGGAGGCTGCCACCCGAATCGGCCACATGACCTGGTTGATCTTGTAGGACTTTTCCCCTGCATAGGCGGACAAAACCTGAAAGAGTCCGTCATTATCCCAGGCTTGTGCCCCCTCCAGCAAGGGAAGGGTCTCCCGCAAGATGGTCAAAGAGGATTCCAGGGTGGATTTGGACTTCTTATGAACGTACATCTGTACATCGTAATCCGGAACTGTCTCAAAGAAATCGATCATGTCGCAGATCTCCGGCAGCACCGAGATACGAGTCTTCACCATACGGGCAATCTTATGCAGATCCAGATCCTTGTGGATGACCTTCTGCAGATAGGGCAGGGCTTTCTCATAGAAAACATCCTCATCCAGCCCCTTCATGTATTCGCTGTTCATCCACTTGAGCTTGGTCATATCGAATACGGCCGGTGATTTGCTGATGCGGCGATAGTCAAAGGCCTCCACCAGCTCCGGCAGGGTATACATCTCTCTCTCCTCAGAGGGACTCCATCCCAGCAGGGCTACAAAATTCACCACAGCCTCCGTCAGGAAGCCCTGATCGATTAGATCCTCATAGGAGGAATGACCGCTGCGCTTACTCAGCTTCTGACCCTCCTCGTTGGTAATCAGAGGACAATGGATATAAACCGGTATCTCCCAGCCAAAGGCCTGATAGAGGTGGTTGTACTTGGGAGTAGAAGACAGGTATTCATTCCCCCGCACCACGTGAGTAATCCCCATAAGATGGTCATCCACCACATTGGCAAAATTGTAGGTGGGATAGCCATCGGACTTGATGAGGATCATATCATCCAACTCCGCATTGTCCACGGTGATATCCCCATAAATCTCATCATGGAAGGAGGTAGTTCCCTCGGCAGGCATATTCATACGGATGACATAGGGCTTTCCCGCCGCCAAATTGGCCTCAATCTCCTCCTGGGACAGATGAAGACAATGCTTGTCATAGACAGAGATCTCCTTGCCTGCCACTACCCGGTGGAGAGACTCCAGCCGCTCCTTGTCGCAGAAGCAATAATAGGCATCCCCCTGTTCAATCAGCTGCTTGGCATACTTTAGGTAGATCCCCTGGGCGTTCCGCTCGCTTTGTACATAAGGGCCAACTCCCCCATCCTTGTCCGGCCCCTCATCATGGACCAGTCCCGTCTCCTTTAGGGTATGGTAAATGATATCCAGAGCCCCCTCCATGAAGCGCTCCTGATCTGTATCCTCAATGCGCAGCATGAAGCTGCCGCCCTCATGCTTGGCTGTCAAATAGGCATATAATGCCGTCCGCAGATTCCCCACATGCATCCTTCCCGTAGGACTGGGGGCAAATCTGGTCTTCACTTTACTCATCTTACTTCAGCTCCTATATTCTTCTTTTGGCTTTCCTATGCTAAGCCGCCACAGTTGTTTACACGGAGTGCTCCGTGCATGACCTGTTGACCTCATTAGTGAACAGGATAAGCCTCTTTCATAATTTCATTGATATCGCCGATACAGACGCAATCTGCCCGGTGATCCGAAAAATGCTCCTTTGTATTCACAAGGGCGATTTTGTTGCCTCTAAAGTACTTCACCAGAGAGGCCAAGGTGGATTGAAGGTTGCAGCTTACTACCAGCAGGGTATCTGCTCTGGATACCAGGTCTGCTGCCCAGGTCATCACCTTATTATCCAGGATCTCGCCCCGCAGAGCCACTCCTGGATGCAACACAGAGCCACATTCCCGGCAATGAGGAACCGGAGTATGGTCCAGGATATACTTGGCATCATAATGAATGCCGCAGCGGGGGCAGACATTGTCATCCACACTGCCATAGAGCTGAATCACATTTCTGCAGCCGGCCCGCTTGCTGAAATTCAGGACTCCCCTGGTCACAATTCCCAAAAGCTTCCCATCCTCCTCCATTCTGCGGAGGGCATAATCGCACTCTGTAGGCGCCCCACGCTTCTTCAGCAGCTCCTCTCTGTAAAACTCGTAAAAGCTTGCGGGACGATTATTGAAATATACACTGGAAAAAATCTCCTCCAGGGAGTAGCCATATTTCAGTTCAATCTCATCTCCATACATGTCATTGTAAAAATCACACCCATAATTGGAAGCTAAGGATCTCCCCAGGAGACAAACCACATTCTTGCTCTCTTCCAGGATAGTTTTCAAATATGCTACACTCATTCTAATCCTCCCTTCTTAAACAAAAAGTGTGGAATTAAACTTCCACACCTTTGTCCTTCAAGTAATCAATTACCGCACCCACTGTTGTCAAATCCGTCAGATCATCGGCCGGAATCTCTATGGAATACTCTTCCTCTAAAGCCATCACCAGTTCAAATAAATCCAGGGAATCAGCTCCCAGATCGTTTTTAAAATTGGTTTCCTCTGTAATAGAATCCTCCTCACAGTTAAACTGCTCTGCGAGAATCTGTTGCATTTTTTCAAGCATCAAACATGTCTCCTTTAACGTCACTAAATTAGTAAATACCCACAGCTTGCCCATCTGTGCATCCGCAGTCCGGGGCTTTCAACGCAACGAAAGCCAGCTGCTACGCACTTCGTGCTCCCGCAGCTGCCGCCGGTATCCACAATCCGCCCTATCGGGCTACTTGT
>CAVJHW010000166.1:0-4713 GCA_963649395.1 Coriobacteriaceae bacterium
TCTCTAGGCTCTCTTCACTGCCGGACCGAATCAGCATGATAGAAGAAACCGTCATAATGATACCCAGGGAATGAATCATAAATTCCCTCAAATGTCCTCTCAGGCTCTTCTGTTTGCCGATATATTCGATCATTTCATTGTTCACCCGCAGCTGCTGATCCAGACGCCCGATCATCACCTTCTCGTTGACCGACTGGTCTGCCCGTCCGATATAATAACGGTACAGGTTCACATCCAGATAATACATGGTTCTAACCAAAGGAAAGGGAATAAAAGCATAGAGATTATCCACATAGAAGGTATGCTCCGGCAGATGCAGACCGGATTCCCGCAGAAGCTCCGTGCGGTAAATAATGGAATGCATCAGCACATAGTGGCTGGGTCCTAAGCGCTTCACATCCTCCCAACGGAAGACCTTCCCCTCCGGGAAATTATTGACATAGCGCATCACCCTTTTCTTCCTGGCTCCTTCTTTTTCATAGACATAGTTGCTGAAGACCGCATCCACAGTCTCCGGTCCCCGGGTGATGGAGTCCAGAGCCGCCAAAATCTTCTTATAAGCCTCCTTGTCTACCCAATCGTCGCTATCCACCACCTTGAAATACAAACCGGTGGCATTGGCGATACCGGTATTCACTGCGCCCCCGTGGCCCTTATTCTCCTGGTGGATAGCGCGAACGATGGTAGGATATTTCTCTGCATATTCGTCTGCAATCTGTGGTGTATGATCCTTGACAGATCCGTCATCTACTATAAGGATCTCCACATCCTCCCCGCCCACCAGAAGCGAATCAATGCATTTTCGCATATAGGCCTCCGAGTTATAACAGGGTACTGCTACCGATAATAATTTCATGATTTTTCCCTTTCTAACCCCAGATTCAGGTTCATATATCCGGCATATGTACTATATGCCGAGGGTACAGGATAACGTTCCTCCGCTCCCTCCTTGTCGGCCAGAATCAGCTTGCCCATCTTCTCCCCTTCCAGGGAGGCCACGCGAACAGCATATCCGATCATATGCCATTCCACATGGCTGAAAATATGTCTGGCCTCTCCCAGGGGCTGAATATGTAGAGGCATAAATCCCGCCTCTTCCACCCAGTCCAAGACCTCCTGCCTATCCAGGTGACCGGAAAGGTTAGGAAATTCATAGAGACCGGCCAGCAAGCCTTTGGAGGGTCTCTTTCGGAAGACAAGACGGCTGCCATCCTGAATCAGCAAAATAGTATGGTTCTCTAACCGTCGCTCTTTGGGAGGCTTCTTCCGGGGGAAGTCCATCACCATCCCCAGACTGTAAGCCTGACACAGGCGCTGCAGGGGGCAATTCGCACATTGAGGGCTGCCATTAGGAAGGCAGACCAAAGCCCCCAGCTCCATCAAGGCCTGGTTAAACTCTCCCGGACCTTTCTTAGGCATGAGAGGTAAAAGCTCCTTCTCCACGCTGGTCTTAACAGTCTGACTGCCAATCTCCCGCTCATCCGCCCGCAGCCTTGCCAATACCCGCAATACATTGCCATCCACGGCAGGCACCGGCCGGTCAAAAGCGATGGAGGCAATGGCCCCCGCTGTATAGCTGCCAATGCCTGGCAGACTCTTCAGCTGATGGTATTCAGAAGGAAATCTCCCCTTATATTCCTCTCGAATCCTGCAGGCTGCCTTCTGCATGTTGCGCACTCGATTATAATATCCCAGTCCCTCCCATAGCTTCAGAAGCTGGTCCTCCGGGCAGGCAGCCAGGGCATTCACATCCGGAAGCGCCGTAATAAACCTCTTGAAATAAGGCTTCACCGCTTCCACCCGGGTCTGCTGAAGCATGATCTCCGACACCCATATATAATATGGATTCTTCTCCTCTCGCCAAGGCAAAGAACGCCTATTCCTGCGATACCACTGCGTCAGTGGTTCGATGATATTCTCTAACATGCACACTACCTGCATTTCTTTCGATAATGACCCTCCTATATCATGCCACAAAACACTGGAAAAAGCAAAATAAATATTGTAATCTTGAGAATTTCTATATAAAATGGTTGCGACATAGAAAAACAAAGGCTCCGAACTGCTCCGCGTCCGCGTGCTCTCGCAGCTGCCCGGGGCTTTCTGAGTAGGTAAAGGGGAAACTTATGATTGACAGTATCATTTTTGATGTAGATGGCACTCTATGGGACTGTACAGATACGGTGGCACAAGCCTGGACCGACATGTTGAAGGGAGAACTCGATGTCCGCCGAGTCATCACCGGCCCGGAGCTTAAGAAACTCTTTGGCAAGCTTTTATCAGAAATCGGCAAAATTCTCTTCCCGAATTGCTCTCAAGAACGCCTGACCCAGCTTCTGGACAAATGCTATCAGGCTGAAGAGGAGGCCCTCAGGCAGAACCCACCCCAGCCCTATGAGGGGCTGGAGGATACCTTGAAAGCCCTGTCTGCCTCCTATCCTCTCTATATTGTCAGCAACTGTCAGGCGGGGTATATTGAATGTTTTCTGGAAGCCACCGGGATGGGCAAGTATTTCTCCGGTCATCTCTGCCCCGGAGATACGGGCCAGGCCAAGGCAGCCAACATCCGAACCATCGTTGAGGAAAACCATCTTCAATCTCCCGTCTATGTGGGAGACACAATGGGGGATTTTGAAGCCACCCATGAGGCAGGTCTGCCCTTTGTATTTGCCTCCTACGGCTTCGGGCAGGTACCAGCGCCGGATTATAGCATCCGACAGCTCTCAGACCTGACCCGACTCTTCCTGTAGACTCCACTTTGAATCTCCTTCTTTCCACCCGGCCTGCCAGCCTCGATTTCCATGGTTTTCCTGCAATTCGCCAGGTCTGATTCCCATGGTTTTCCTGCAATTCACCTGACCGGAATCCCGTGGTTTTCCTGCAATCCACCTGACCTAAATCCCATGTTTTTTCTCATAAACATCCCTTCTTCGGCTTGTTCAGCCGGGAGAAATCAGGTAGAATGACAAGGTATAGTTGTAATGTCGTGTTGTGTAGAAAGAGTAGAAAAGAATGGGAGAAAAACATGAGAGGACTGGATACATCCATCAAGAAAATCCGGCGAAAAGTATTTACCGCCGTCGCCCAAGTAGGCTTCTCCTCGACAGATGAGAATTTAACGTCTGATATCGAGGCGATTCCCTACTCCATCGTGCAGGAGCGAGCCATTTATCGGGAAAGCATCTATCGGGAGAGAGCCGTGGTCAGCGAGCGAGTGCGCCTGGCCATGGGCATGTCCCTGCGGCCGGAAAACAGGGCTGTCCACATCACAGCAGGTATTGAGACCAGCAATATAGATGAAAAATACTACGAACCGCCCCTGATGCAGGTAATTCCCTCGGCCTGTGATGCCTGTGTTCCCAATGAGTACGAGGTGACTAATATGTGCCGCAACTGTCTGGCCCATCCTTGTACCATTGTCTGCCCGAAGGGAGCCGTCTCCATGGTAGGCGGTCATTCTCAGATAGACCAGGAGAAATGCATCCACTGCGGGAAATGCAAGGCAGTCTGCCCCTACGATGCCATCGCCCACAAGGAACGCCCCTGTGCCAAGGCCTGCGGGGTAAATGCCATCGAAAGTGACAACCAAGGGCGGGCAGCCATTAACCCCGAAAAATGTGTCTCCTGTGGTATGTGTATGGTAAGCTGTCCCTTTGGCGCTATCGCCGACAAATCCCAGATCTTTCAGCTGACCCATGCCTTGAAAACAGGCAAGGAGATCATTGCCGAGGTGGCACCTGCCTTTATCGGCCAATTTGGTTCCTCCGTTACCCCCAGAAAATTCAAGGCAGCCTTGCTGGCTCTCGGCTTTTCCGAGGTCTACGAGGTAGCACTGGGCGCCGATATCGGTGCCATTGCCGAAGCCCACCATTATGCGCAAAAGGTAGCTACAGAAGAGCTGCCCTTTCTTCTGACCTCCTGCTGCCCTTCCTGGTCTATGCTGGCTCGCAAGCAATTTCCCACCCTCATCGACAGCGTCTCCCAGGAACTGACTCCCATGGTGGCCACAGCTCGGAGCATAAAAAAAGAACATCCCCAGGCAAAGATTGTCTTTATCGGTCCCTGTGCCTCCAAAAAACTGGAAGCCTCACTGACAACTGTGCGAAGCGATGTTGATTTTGTTATTACCTTCGAAGAGTTAGCCGGTATGTTCGATGCCAAGGGAATCGATCTGGAAGCCTTCCAGGGAGACTCCTCTTTCCACGATGCCACAGCGGCCGGACGAGGCTACGCGGTAGCCGGTGGTGTTGCCCAAGCTATTGAGCGCTGCTTGAAGGAATATTATCCGGACATCCCGGTCCATATCGAACACGCAGAAGGACTGGCAGACTGTAAGAAAATTCTCACCTTAGCAAAGGCCGGAAAGCTCAAAAAATGCATGATCGAGGGCATGGGCTGTCCCGGCGGCTGCATGGCAGGGGCCGGAACCATTGCCCCCTACAAGGAGGCCACCTCCGCCCTGAAGAAGTTCGTAGACTCCTCTACCCGGAAGCTTCCTCCCCGGGAGTTGGAGGACATCCGGTTGGACTAGAGCAAAATACCCTTATTGCGCCATCTCAGATATAATGTTATCAAGATTTTTCATGATGACGATAAGGACAAGAAATAAAATTGGCAAGGCTGGCGGACGGTTGAGAAAGGCTTGGCGGTGGGAGTGGAAACACCAATCCCACGAAAAAAGTGATTGACCCAAAAAATACCTATGCAAACTCG
>CAVJHW010000167.1:0-4654 GCA_963649395.1 Coriobacteriaceae bacterium
GCTTGTGTCTGCCGTCCGGGGCTTTCAACGTAAATTCTTACCCCTACGGCGTGAGTCGGGCTTATGTCCGCTTCCCCCAGCTTCCCAGCCTGTCCAAGGGAGATAGGGTCTACTATGCCAAGATGTACGTCTGGCAGAGAGAATTCTCCAGCGAGGGACAATCCTACTTCAATATCGAAGCTCACACCGTCACTTCCTCCTGGGATCCCAATACCGTCAGCTGGAATAACCAACCTTCCTATGAGGGCCCAGCCCTGGACTACTTTCGAGTAGAGGAAGTAACGAATAACAATACCATCTATGTGACCCCTAAGGGGGTGGACATCACCAAGGCGGTCCGCAGCTGGTATGCAGGGAATAACTACGGCCTTGTCCTGAAATCTGTCAATGAAGCTACCTCCTACAAGGAAAGTGCCCGTTTCTTCGCCTCCAATTACCCGGAGGGCTACACCTCCGGCATCAGTGCAGAGCAGCGGCCGGGCGCCTACATCTATTATCGAAATACAGCGGGCTTGGAGGATTATTGGAGCTATCATGAACAGGCCGCGGGACGTGCGGGAACCGGCTATACCAACAACTTCACCGGCAATCAGGTCTGGATCCATTCTGATACCGAAACCACCGGCAACCGGCTTCCCTTCAACGTCTCCCATGTCTACAACCTCAGTGCCAGCAACACCGCCTCCCGTTTCGGCAATGGCTGGCGCTTAAATGTTATGCAGCAGATCTTTGCCACGGGAAATGCTCAGTACCCCTATAAATACATAGACGGGGACGGTACTGAGCATTACTTCTACAAGGACAGCCAGGACAATAACAAACTTAAAGATGAAGATGGCCTGGGGCTAACTATCATCGACACCGGAGCGGAAAGCCGTACCATAGAGACCAAAGACGGCTACCGCCTCATCTTCGGCTCTGACTCCTATCTGCGGCAGGAAAAGGATCCCAACGGCAATACAGTAACCTATACCTACGGCTACAATGCCAACGGCAACTTCCTGGGGTATATCACCGATCCCACGGGAGCGGGAGTCAGCTTCAGCTACTCCTCCGACCTGTCCAGACTGACCAAGATCCATGATTCCATCGGCCGCGTCACCAGCTTTTCCTATGATGCTTACGGGAATCTGACGGGTATCACCTACCCGGATGGAAGCACTACCTCCTATTCTTATGATTGCACCACCCTGATCGGTATCACCTCTCCCGATGGCTACAAAATACACTACACCTATACCAATGACCTGCAGGTGCCCCGGGTTTCTACCATTCGGGAGACAAGCGGTTCGGCCACTGGTCAATCCCTGTCTATCTCCTACCAAAATGGGGGAACCACGGTCTTTGAGGACTGTGGCCAGGATGGAGACCTTTCCACCTGGGCGGACAACCTGATTACCACCTATAACTTTGATAATCTGGGACGGGTGACGGATGTCTATGACGGGGATGGCAATGCCGCCGGATACGAATGGTACAGCGAGAACCTGCAAAATCACAAACTGAAGCAATCTGGCAAAAGCCAGAAGACGGTATACAATTATCTAACCAATCCCGGCTTATCCACAGCGGTCTCCGATACCTGGTATACCAAGGTGGATGGGGTCAGCCAGGGCATTGGCCTGCGCCGCACCAACGAAGAAGGCTTTGGGGATTCCTACTCCATCTGGGTGGGAAAGGTACCGGCGGAGGGTTCTGTGGGGCCTGCGCAAAATGTGAGTCTCCCTGCCGGAACCTATACCTTTTCCTGCTACATCAAGACCATCTATATCCGAGATTCCGATGGACATACCGGCGCAGATATGGAAGGAAATGTGGGAGCAGGCTTACGGGTGATTACCTCCTCCGGTCAGCAGGATTCTCAGCGTAGGATCACCGGAACAACGGATACCTCTATCAATGAGGGCTGGGAGCGCTTATCCCTCACCTTTACCCTGAATGCAGCGGAAACGGTAACTGTCTGGGCAGGTATCTTTGGAGCCAAAGGCAATGCCTGGTTTGACAATCCCCAGCTGGAGACAGGGGATGTGGCCAACAAGGTCAATCTCATCAACAATTCCGGCTTTGAATGGCTGCCCTCCGGTAGTCAGACACCCCAATATTGGACCACCAACGCAGGCAGTCAGACCGGCTATAGCTCCACCAGCCATCGATGGGGAAGCCGTTCCGCCACCATGACAGGGGAGGCGGGAGTGCTGAAAAACATGGTGCAGGGCATCAGTGTGACAGGCAAGGAAGGGGATGTCTTCTCCTTGAGCGGATGGGTCAAGGGAGATGTGATCCCGGGGAGGCGGTCTTCCTTCGGGGCTGCGGTAATCTATACGAACGGATCCGTCAAATGGACCTACCTGAAGGTCAATCCCTACGTCTCCGGCTGGCAATTCCTGCAGGGAGTCATCTCTACGGATGATGGAAATGCCTCCACGGATCTTACCTACAAAGCCATCCACCTCTACCTGCTTCATGAGGATCAGCTGAATCCTATCTATTACGATGGTATCCAGCTGACCAGAGATGTCGCTTACAGCTATACCTACGACAGCAAGGGCAATCTGGTATCCGCTACCTCTGCCGCAGAAAAGAGCCAATTTACCTATGATGGAAACAGCAACCTGACCCGGATCACCAATCCGGACGGAACCTACTTTACCTACAACTATGATAACAAGCACAATCTGACCTCCGCCAGCAATTCCCAGGGAGTTACCTATAGTTACAGCTATGATTCCTATGGCAACCCCACCAGCACCCAGACCCAGTCCCAGGGAAGCGGCGGCGACCGGATGACTGCAAGTGCAGCCTATACCTCGGACGGTCGGAATCTTTCTACCGTAACAGACGGAAGAGGCAATACCTCCACGAACACTTACGACAATCGCAATCGTCTGCTTACCTCCGAAAGGGATGCCCTGGGTAATACCACCAGCTACACCTATGAATCATCCACAGATCGAGTGACCCAGGTGACCGCCTCCAATGGAGATGCCGCCATCACCAATACTTATAGCTACACCGGAGATCAGCTGACCGGCATCACTCATAACGGTTTTGCCTATTCCATCAGCTACGACGGATTTGGCAACCAAACCGCCACCTATGTGGGAAATCAGGTCCTTTCTGCCAACACTTACCTGCCTCATAATGGCCTGCTCTCATATTCGGATTATGGGAACGGCGACCAGGTCAATTATTTCTACGATAAGTGGGGACGGAGGACCGGCAAGGGCTATGATGGAGAAACTGCCTTCCGGTACACCTATGATTCCTATGGAAACCTAGCCAGGACGGAGGATTTATCTACCCAGGAAATCCAGGAATACCAATACGATCTGGCTGGCCGTCTGGTAGGGATGGATAGCTCTACAGGGCAAACCTTACGCATATCCTATGACAGCAAGAACCGGACGGATACCTTCACCAGCCGGGTGGGGAGTCGGTCTACGCAGACCCATTACCGCTACGGAGATACAACGGCGGGAGAAAAAGCGGGCTTAATCTATGGCCTGGAGGTAGACGGGACAGCCGCCGTCAGTTATACTTATGATGGACTAGCAAGGAGGAACACCAAAACCCTCCAGCTGGGAACTACCTTTACCACCACCTATGCTTATCTGGCAGGAGCAGGAACAGGAACAACCACGGCTTTGGTGGAGAAACTGCAGAATGGAACCGAAGCCCTCTGGTATACCTACGATGCGGTAGGCAACATCACTGCCATATCCAAGGGAGCCAGTAAAGAAACCGCGACATTGCAGGAAAGTTACACCTATGACGGTCTGGGACAGCTGATCAGGGAAGATAGTAGAACCCAGAACAAGACCATCACCTACAGCTATGATAACGGCGGCAATCTGACGGAGAAGAAGGAATACGCATACAACATAGGCGGCCCAGAAAGCCTTGGAGAGTCACAGCAGACCTTTTCGAAACCGCGACATTGCAGGAAAGTTACACCTATGACGGTCTGGGACAGCTGATAAGAGAAAACAGTGCGACTCAAAACAAAACCATCACCTACAGCTACGATAACGGTGGTAACCTGACGGAGAAGAAGGAATACGCTTACAGCACAGGTGGCATAGAAACCCTTGGAGAACCACAGCAGACCTTTTCCTATACCTACGGCGATACAAACTGGAAGGACAAGCTCACCGCCTACCAGAATGAAACCATTACCTATGATGCCATCGGGAATCCCCTGAATTGGAAGGGAAGAACCTTGACCTGGCAGCATGGGCGGCAGTTGCAACGCCAGGAAGAAGACGGTCTTGTTGTAGAATACGAATACAACGATGCGGGGATTCGTACCAAGAAGATGGTCAATGGCCAAGCAACCAAGTTCTATCTGAATGGTTCCACAATTCTGTCCCAAGTAACAGGAGACGAGCAGATAGATTTCCTGTATGATGATGCGGGAGCCTTGCTGGGATTCAAGTACGGGGAGGCCACTTATTACTACATTCAGAACCTGCAGGGTGATATTGTAGGAATTCTGGATAGTACGGGAAATCAGATTGTCAGTTACTCTTACAGCGCATGGGGAGAGCCTGTATCTACCACAGGAAGTGCTGCGACAACCATTGGAGTCAAAAATCCTTTCCGGTATCGGGGATACTATTACGATTCGGAGAGTGAGCTGTATTATCTCAATAGC
>CAVJHW010000168.1:0-4592 GCA_963649395.1 Coriobacteriaceae bacterium
GGAATCGGCAACGGTATCTCCATCGTTCTTCTGATCAATATCCTTTCTCGGATCCCAGTGGATATGATCACCCTCTTTGATAACTTTGTCAAGGGCAAGACCATCGCCAAGGCTGCCGTTGCCTGGGTGGTGATTGCCGCTATTATTTTGGCAGTTACGGTTCTTGTATTGGTTCTCAACGGGGCAGAGAGAAGAATACCGGTTCAATATTCCAAGAAGATGGTAGGTCGGAAGATGATGGGAGGCCAGTCCTCTCATATTCCCCTTAAGGTTAATACCGCAGGCGTGATTCCAATTATCTTCGCATCTTCCATTATGTCCTTCCCGGGAATCATCGTAGCTTTCACTGGCAAGACTCCCGGTGGATGGGGCGGTAAGATCATCAATATGCTTAGCTCCAGCTACTGGTTCAAGCCCAGCGACTGGTTCTCCAGTATCGGTTTGATCATCTATGTGGTTTTGGTGATTTTCTTTGCATATTTTTATACATCCATCACCTTCAATCCCTTGGAAGTGGCGGATAATATGAAGAAGCAGGGTGGATTCATTCCGGGAATCCGACCGGGCAAGGCGACAGTGGATTATCTCAATGCCCTTCTGAAATATATCATTTTCATAGGCGCAGCAGGACTGACCATCGTAGCTGTCATTCCCTTCTTCTTCAATGGTATGTTCAATGCGGACGTATCCTTCGGAGGGACATCCCTGATCATTATCGTGTCGGTTATCCTGGAAACCATGAAACAGGTGGAGTCTATGATGTTGGTACGTAATTACAAGGGATTCTTGAACGATTAAGACAGATGTGTTATAGTAGGGCTGTGGTGTTTTGCGCGCCGCAGCCCTTCCTGTGTAGTGGCGCAGAATATCCTACGAGAGGAATACATGCTGAGAAAGGGTATGAGGAGAGGACAAAGCTTATGAAGATTGTAATGTTAGGGGCGCCGGGAGCCGGCAAGGGAACACAGGCTAAGAAAATAGCGGAGAAGTACAAGATCCCCCATATTTCCACCGGGGATATCTTCCGTTCCAATATCAAGAATGGCACGGAATTAGGCAAGAAGGCAAAGGGTTATATGGACCAGGGATTGCTGGTTCCGGATGAGCTGACCTGTGATCTGGTGGTGGATCGGATCTCCCAGCCGGACGCAGCTGATGGCTACGTACTGGATGGCTTCCCCCGCACCATTCCCCAGGCAGAGGCTTTGACACAAGCCCTGGTGAAGAGGGGTGAGAAGGTGGATTTCGCCATCAATGTAGAGGTGCCGGATGAACATATCATCCACCGCATGTCCGGTCGCCGTGCCTGCCTTTCCTGCGGAGCAACTTATCACGTGGAATACAATCCGCCCAAAGCAGGGGATCATTGCGATACCTGCGGCGGCGATCTGGTTCTTCGGGACGATGACAAGCCGGAGACCGTGAAGAAGCGTCTGGATGTCTATCATGCCCAGACTCAGCCCCTGATTGATTATTATCAGAAGGCCGGTGCCCTGGCAGAGGTAGACGGCACCCAGGACATCGACATCGTATTCCAGGACATTGTCAAGATTTTAGGAGCATGAGAATATGTCCGTAACAATTAAAACTGCCAGAGAGATTGACCTTATGAGACAAGCGGGAAAGTATCTGGAGCAGGTTCATGACGGCCTGGCTCAGATCATTCGTCCGGGAATCTCCACCCTGGATATTGACCGGGAGGGGGAGAAGATGATCCGGGCTTTGGGCTGTGTGCCCAATTTCCTGCATTATAACGGATATCCGGCATCCATCTGTGTATCTGTGAATGATGAAGTGGTCCATGGAATCCCCAAGAAGGGAAGGATCCTTCAGGAGGGAGATATTGTCAGCCTGGATGCGGGACTGATCTACAAAGGATATCATTCCGATGCGGCCAGAACCTATGGGGTGGGGAAGATCAGCCCGGAAGCCCAGAAGCTGATCGATGTGACCCGCCAGTCCTTCTTCGAGGGCATCAAATATGCCCGAGCAGGCCATCATCTCCATGAGATCTCCGCTGCCATCGGCAATTATGCCGAAAGCTTTGGCTATGGGGTAGTACGGGACCTGGTAGGCCATGGGATTGGCACAGCCCTCCACGAGGATCCTCAGATCCCTAATTTTGTATGCAAGGGACGGGGCATTCGCCTGCAGGCAGGCATGACCCTGGCCATTGAGCCTATGATCGATATGGGGACGGAGGAGGTCTGCTGGCTGGATGATGACTGGACGGTGGTGACCGAGGACGGTTCCCTATCTGCTCATTACGAGAATACGGTCCTCATCACGGAGGGTGAGCCGGAGCTCCTGACCCTGAGCCATTGAGGCATCCACATATAAGAGAAGAAGTCCAGAAGCAGGAGAAAGCTATGAAGCCGCTTACAAGAGGAATGTATGCCAGAAGCCTGGCCGGGCACGATAAGGGTCGGCTCTATATCATCCTGGAGACAGATGATATCTATGTATATCTCTGCGATGGAGGGCTGCGTCCTCTGGACAAGCCCAAGAAGAAGAAGCGGAAGCATATACAGCCGGATTATGACATCGCTGATGCAATCCGGGATAAGCTAGAGATTCAAGAGCCCTTAAGGGACGAGGATATCCGTAAAGCATTGAAAGTCAAGGAGGAAATGTATGTCGAAGGCAGATGTAATTGAGGTGGAGGGAAAGGTGCTGGAGAAGCTCCCCAATGCCATGTTTCGGGTGGAGCTGGAGAACAAGCACGTGGTGCTGGCTCATATCAGCGGCAAGCTGCGTATGAACTTCATCCGAATCCTTCCCGGGGATAAGGTAACCATCGAGCTATCCCCCTATGACCTGGACAAGGGACGTATTATCTGGAGAGATAAATAAGAGAACGTGAAAGTTCTGTATGCCCGCACAAATCTGGAAAGCTCCGGATGGTGCGGGTATTTCTGATTCCCATGGCATATTTTCAGTTCGGCTAGACAGGAAGGGCAGACCCATGAAGTATAATAGTATCCTGAATATCTCCTTGCAGCAGATTCAGATTTTTTTAAAATGCATTCAATATGGGAATTACTCCAGGGTAGCTGAGGAGTATCATTTTACTCCGTCCATGATCAGCAAAACGATTCGTGCCATGGAAGAGCTGTTGGGATTACAGCTTTTTGTCAGAGATTATCATAGCTTGACGCCGACGCCGGCTGCCCGGGAGCTGGCAGAAGGGTGGAAGGAGGTTTGCAATATCGTTCTGGATAGTATATCACGGGCTTGTGATGTACAGGAAAAGCTATCCTCTAAAATCCGGATTGGCCTACTGGAGACAACGCAATTTTGTGCAGATTATATTATGCTAAAGCTAGAAGAGCAGTTGGAAAAAAATCTTCTGGAAGGGATTCAATGGGAACGAAGGGATATGCATTCACTGCCGGAAGCTTTGGAGGAAGGTATATTTGATATGGTGATCACATGGTCAGGGGAAAAACCTTATTTTCGAAATAAGGATACTGCCTGGAAAACAATTTTTCGATCACCAGATGCGGTATTCATCGCCAGGGAACATCCCCTGTTCGAAAAAGAGATTCATTCCTTTGCCGATTTTCGTCCATATCCTTTTATTACCCTATCACCCACAGTTTATCCCCATTATTACGAATTTCTACAGAACATATGCAGAAAATACGGCTTTTCTCCCATTCTTTCCACTATATGTGGCAGCACAGAATCTGCCAGATATAATTTGAACCTGGGGAAGGGGGCCTATGTGGCCTCCAGTCTGATCTGTTGTGATTGGGAGAATGAGGATGTTCGCAAGGTGGAGCTGGAAGGCGAGGGAAATTCGGATTTGCTGGTGGTCTGGAAGTCTCAGCATTTGACGCAGCGGATGAAGCAAATTATAGATATTATCACGCATTGATAAAATGGAACAGGAGGTTTCCACAGAGTTGTTTTACAGGTATATTTTTCTGCCATTATAATAACAGTGGAGTAGCTGAAAGAAGCTACAAAACGATGGTAATGGGGAGGAAATATACATGAGCGAAAAAGCAGAAGTTAAGTTTATGGAAAAAGCCTTTGGCAGGTTTCAAAATCTAGAAAAATGGCCGAAGGCAGATGTGATTTTGTCGGCCTTGGTGACGGAGTTGATTCCTGAGCTCTGTGGTCTGCCTTATGATTATCTGCTGCGGGACGATCCGGTGGCTATGGCAGAATGCACTTTGTTAGTCCAGGAATACCTGGACATTGATCTGATCATTGCCAATTTAGATATCTATAATTTCGAAGCAGAGGCAATGGGAGCAGAATTGAAGTTCTATCCGGATCATTGCTCGGATATTGTGCGCAGTAACTATTTGATTAAGGATGAGAAAGATTTTGATAAGATTCAATTTAAGGGCCTGGACACCGGACGATTCCCCTATCTGATCAAATATTGTGAAGCCTATAAGAAGTATACCGGCGCAGATACCTTTCCAACTATGTCGGCCCCGTGGACCCTGGCCGGGAATCTGTATGGTATTGACAACCTGGTTATGGCTACCATGGAGGATCCGGAATTCGTAACAGAATTTCTAAACAGGATTGTAGATGATTTCCATGCCCCCATGTTTCGGGCTTTGGCTGAAGTA
>CAVJHW010000169.1:0-4585 GCA_963649395.1 Coriobacteriaceae bacterium
TTTCGCCTTCGGTTGCCCTTTCCGCCCGTGCTTGAGGCACGGGCTCCAGCCCTTCTTTCGGATCTGCTGCCCGCTAAGTACTTCTAATCAAGCTTGCAGAGGCCTGCCTACCTGCACCCCTGCCCACCCCCGTCTCCTCCCTGATTATTCCATGCGAAAAACATGCTCCCTCCCGTTAATTCCAGAATGCTCTGGGTGTCAGAACACCAGGAAAAAGTGCATAACAAAGAACCCCGCCAAGCCTTATACTCACTGGGCTTGGCGGGGTTTTGCATGTTTCTCACCCTCATTTCCGCTTACGGCGGTGCTTATCCGGTTTATCTCCGGATTCATTGGAAACAATATAATTCTGTCGATATCGGTTGGGGGGCATACCTACATTCTTGGTGAATTGCAAGTTGAAATAGCTCTGGGTATCATATCCTACCATCTCAGCAATGCGGGTAATAGATAGATCCGTCGTAATCAGCAGGGTCTGCGCTTCCCCAATCCGGCGGCGCAGGAGATATTGCCCCGGGGCATAACCGCTCATCTCCTTGAATACATGGGACAGATAATAGGGGCTGATATGGAGCGCCTTTCCCATGCTCTGCAGGGTCAGGGGTTCCATATAATGGCGATCAATATAGTCCTTGATGCGGCGCCCCAGGATGGGGGGATCCTCCTCCGGCTTCTCCTGATTCTCCCATTTGCCATCCGTCACTGACAGAACCGCCACCAGAAGGGAATGCATCAGGGAATTGCAGAAAAGCTCTGCCCGGGAACCGCCTGCTGCCAGCCTGCGAAAGGTCATGGCAAAGAGCTGGCGCAGATCCTCAAAAGTCTCTCCTGTAGGGAATACATATCCTGCATCCTCCGGAATCAGGGCATTCTCCGGCAGTCCCGGCATGCGTAAGCCCCCGATAGCTACACAATAGCTGCCTACCTCCATGTCCGGGCCGGTTACCTCGTCATGCACTACCCCCGCATTGTAGACCAGCAAATCTCCTGCCTTGATTACGATCTTCTTGTCGTGAATCAAATATTCACTAGAACCGCTGCAAATCAGAATCAGCTCTACAAAATCCTCATGGGCATGCATAATCCGGGGATGGGCACTGGCATCCGGCCGAATCTCACTGACATAGAGCAGACGGGGCTGGTTCTCCCCCTGAAACAGGGGCTCTATCTCCTTCTTGACAAAACATTGTACGTTAAGACTTCCTTGAGACATCTTCCGCTGCGACACCTCCTTCTTTCCTTATGTTCGTAGTATAACACAAAAATGCCTTCGCTGTCACTTGACTCCCACGAAAAATGCCTTTACTCTTTTGATACGGATCAACTACCAGTCCGTGAAACACCATAACTTCAAAGTCGGCTATTGATGAATCTTTAAATCTTCAAAATGGTAGCGTGGTTTTCCTACGCTCTTCTTTCCGTACTCAATCACCTTCTTGGGGCAATAGCAGATGCATGCCATGCAATGCGTACATTTCTTACCCCACGCAGGTTTTCCATTCTGAATCTGAATATTGTTCATCGGACATTTCGAAGCACATTGCCCACAGCCAATACAGGCTTCGCTCGCATAAAACGGGTCTGCCGCTGGCGTGTAAAGAGTTTATTCGATGCCTTATGGATTTCCGGAGAAACGCTCGTATATCTCGTAGGAAAGCGCCAAATATACGCGTTCCCGATAATTTTGAAGATCTATCCCCGTCAAATATTGGATGCGATCCATCCGTTTCAGGAAAGAACTTCTGGCGATAAACAAGTCTTTTGCCGTGGCTGCTGCATTGTATTGAAGCCGCAGGAAGGTCTTCAGGGTGTGGTTGAGCTGTGTATGATTTTCCTCATCATAAGCCTCTAACTGACCGATTGCCTTGTGACAGATCTGCTCCGGCAGGAAGTTCTTGCAGCCATGATGCAGGAGATAGTCATAGGCATAATCGTCAAATTTGAAATACCAATAGGTCGTGTTGATCAGCGGCCCTTCCTCCAGCGCAATCTCCGTCTGCAGATAGGCAGCCTGCAAGTGAAAAAGATCGGTGAATGTTCTGCTGATACCGGCCTGCAATAAGCTTTCCCGCAAAAAGTAGGCTAACTCCTGCTGAAAGTATTTTTCTGTGGAAGTTTCATACATAGTCAGGTTCACCAAAGCGATGAAACTATTTTGATACAGGACGCAGCAGGTTCCCGGCCATAGTCCCTCCAGTCGCGTTGCCAGAGCAGCCGTGGTATCCTTCCCATTGTCCGTAAAACCGGAAGTGAAACGAACCAGACAATAGGTGTCCCCCACATGGTTCTCTCTGCTTTCCAGCAATCGGTTCAAAAGGTCCTGTTCCAGCCTTTCCCCATTCAGTAGCTTTAACAGAGCCTCCTTAAAACGGGAATCCTTACTTTCCAGGCGCCAAAAAGTTCCGAATTTGTCATACAATGCTTCAATATACCGGGCCAGAATCAGCAGAAGCTGGGTATGATATTGATTCACCACCGGATCCTTAGACCAGGGAATCCCCAGCCGCCCCACAAATTCACCCTGGTGAAAAACATTTTTCTCAAGCATGTTTTCCACGCACACATATTGAAATACGCCTGGGTTCTCCTGCAGTCCCTTGAAATCCGGCATGGCATTCATCTGGTTGACGAGCTCCAAGGGCAGATAATTGTTGTCTGCAACATATTTCTCCTCATATCCGCTTTCATAAGCCAGGCGTTTGGAATAACTGACATAGCGAAATTGAGTATCCAAAAGGGCAAACGGTACCTCCACCAGGTTATCACAACTATGCAAGATCGCATTATAGCTGAAATAGGTGTTTAAGGCGTCCTCCAGATTGTTTTCCATCTCCTGGAAGCGTTCAAAGATCTCCAGCACCTGATTAAACACCTTAGTCATGGTCAAATGATCCGGGATTCCTATGAACTCATTCGGATTATCTTGCAGCTCTTGTTCGGAATAACCCAGGAAGAAGAAAATCGTTTCTTCTGAGTGGGGTACATTTTGCACTCCATAGTTTCTGTCAATGACTACAAAATGTTTCCTCATCTTATCCTTCTTGTCCGGAAACATAGGATGGGTCACCTTATAATCCTTGGTAATATGGCAAAAAGCCCTAGGATATCTTTTCCTTATCCAATAAAAAATAAGATCTCCGTGAATCTCCATGTCCTCTTCCCATCCTTTCCCCTGATACTACATATTATAGCCCCAGGCATGTTAGAAAGCAAGTTGTTTGTGGTATTTACACCCCCAAAGCATCCATCCTACAATATTCCTATCAGCTTCCGGCAGCCGGTGTAATCTATGCCATTGCCGTTGTAACCTTGGATGATTTACCTATCGTACAGAGACCAAAGGAGGATACATTGATGCGTGAACCTTACAATCGCGAAAAAGAACATGAAGTGATCGGAATGTACCCTGCAATTCGAGGCATGGAGTTAGGCGGAAATCCGGATGGCGGAATTGCCTTTATTCCGGAAACGCCACGTTTCTATCGTCCCATTCCAGTCTATGAGAACTATAAAAGAATGCTGTTAGAAGAGAAAACACCTTATTGGATTCCGCAAAGTGGCTGGTTTCTCTGTGATGTGAATGAATTTCGTCCCCGCCAGCATCCCGACAACATGGCCAACCATCAGGCTATTGACGGCGGCGATTTCGTGGATTACCGGGCGCAGGGGGATCTGTATTATGGTTGGTTTCATCTACCCCTGGAATGGGAGGCGGCCTCCATGGGAGCCACCGTCCGTCCCGGCAACCCCATGCTTACGGACATGAATGATTGGAAAAACGTTCTGACCATGCCAGATCTGGACTCTATCAATTGGGAAGAAATGAAAGAATTGAATAAAGACTATCTGGCTTCTGACAAAGCCAATCAGTTAGGCATCCAATTCGGACTCTGGGAGCGGCTCATGAATCTGATGGGAGTAGATAACGCTGCCATTGCCTTGCTGGATGAAGACCAGGAGGATGCCATTCATGAGTTTCTGGATCAGTTGTCCGATATTTACGTAGATTACATTTCCAGGGTCTCCGAGATCGGCCGTATCGACAGTGTAATGTTCCACGATGATTGGGGAACCCAGAACGGTCCCTTCTTCTCTCTGGAAACCTGCAGGAATATTTTCGTTCCACCCATGAAGAAGATTGTGGACTTCTGCCACAGCAGGGGGATTGTTTTTGAACATCACTGTTGTGGAAATGCGACGAAACTTGTGCCAGCCATGGTAGAGTGCGGAACGGATTATTGGTTCCCGCAGGCAGCTATCAATGATCTGGATCAGCTGATTCAGGACTATAAGGATGCCCATATCACCTTCTCCGTCAGCAATCCCCTGCTTCCTAAAGGATCCACGGAGGAAGAAATTCGTCAACTGGCTGCACAGTGGGTAAACAAGTACAAGGATGCACGAATCCTGCTGGCTCAGGATATCGCCTTAGAAAGCAACCCCAATCACGACTCCAGCCTATATCCTATCTTTGTAGATGGGGTTTATGAAGCAAGTCGATTGGCTTATCAGAATGTATGCGATGAAATACTGGTTACAGTGTCAAAAGCCTGAGCCCACGACATGCTCGCATGTCGGTGGGGGA
>CAVJHW010000170.1:0-4538 GCA_963649395.1 Coriobacteriaceae bacterium
TTCCACCTGCTTGAGCTCTCGATGGGGGGTCTTGACCGTCAAGGTTCGCAGGTAATTGCCATTCACAACCTCCAGCTTTCGCTCCACCTCCCAATTGGGAAAGCTTCTCTGAAGGAAATAGGGAATCTCATTGACATATTGCCTGGTTACCAGGTCAAAATCCAGTTCCTTTCTCAAAGCAATTGCATCATACAATCTGTCCGTATTGGCCTTGTTAAAATAATAGGACAGATACTCCTCCTGAATAAAGGGGGAAATCGGCACCCTGTCCGGAAACTCCCCGCCCAATACGCACAAAAGCCGCTCTCTCGATGTCATTGTCATACCTCCTCAAACCCTTCCTACCTCTTCCAATTTCTTCGTTTTGCCTTTTACTAAATCGCTTTACGGAATCGTTTTAGTAATTTCAATATAAACCCTATTCCCATTTCTGTCAAGCTACTTCCGCCTTGAAATCCACAAAAAAATGGTTGCCGTGTCAAAAGCCTTCCCCCACGACATGCTCGCGACGCAAGGCTAGTCCCTTTAGGGGCATGTCGTGGGCGGAAATAGCTGGTATCCCTCTTTATCTTTCCATCTCCATCTGTCTGTCCGTAGACTTATGCTCCCGGATAATAGAGGCAATCTCCCCCGCCTCTGATGCAGGCAGGTCTCCCGGAATGGTATTCTTCACCGCCCCTGTGGCATTGCCATATTCCAGCGCTGCCTGACAATCTCCCGGATTCGCCAGGAGACTGTAAAGAACCCCCGAGATGTAGGCGTCTCCGCTGCCGATTCGATCTACCACCTCGATATTCCGATAGGGCTCCTCCTCGTAGAAAATATCTTCTTTCCCATCGTAGAGAACCGACCCAAAGGTATGCCGACGGGGACTATGCACAATCCGTTGGGTGGAAGCAACCAGGGAAATCGGATATTCTCGGGTGAAGCTTCTCATAATATCCTGCAGGCTTCCCTCTTTTTGGAAGGTTAAGCGAGCTGTATCCTCGGAACAGAAGAAGACATCTACATAGGGCAAAATCTTCTCAATACAGGCTCTTGCCTCCTCCCCGGTCCAGAGATTGCTGCGGAAGTTGACATCAAAGGAAATCAAAGTCCCCTTATCCTTAAAGCGCTTCATCATCTCAATGGCCGTTTCCCGGGCCTGAGAGCTGAGAGCCAAAGTGATACCCGTGGTATGAAAGCAGCGGGCGGATGCGAAGAGGCCCGGTTCAAATTCATCGATACAGATCTTATTGACGGAGGTATGCATTCGGTCATACACAATGCGGGGCTTCCTGGGATAGGCCCCATTTTCGTAATAATAGACCCCCAGCCGGGCTGTATTCTCCCGGTCATAGACCAGATAATCATCACTGACCCCACAGAAGCGAATGCGATTCTTCACAAAGGTTCCCACGTCGCTGTCCGGTATCTTGGAAATAATCCCCGTCCTCAGACCCAAAAGGGATACGCCAGATACCACATTCAGCTCCGCGCCCCCTACCTGCTTCTGAAAAATCTCCCCCTGCATCAATCGTTCATTTCCCGATGGGGATAAACGAAGCAAAACCTCTCCCAGGGCCAGCAAATCAAATGCCTTTTTCATAGACTTTTCCTCCATGACGATAGTGACCGGCCTAGGTCAGTCAGCGACGGGCCTATCCTCTCACAGGGCCAAGGCCAGTCAGTGACCGGTCTATCTCTGTACACGCCCGGAGCCATCGCCTCCTGCCAGCTTGAGAACCTCATCCATAGAAACCATATTCATATCCCCCTCGATGGAGTGCTTGAGGCAGGATGCCGCCACGGCGAATTCGATGGTGGCCTGGGGCTGATAGTCATTTAAAATAGCACAGATCAAGCCGCCGCCAAAGCTATCGCCGCCCCCTACGCGGTCTACGATATGCATCTTATATTTCTTGCTGAAATAATATTGGGATCCATCGTAGAGCATGGCGGACCAGTTGTTATCATTGGCTGACAGGGATTCCCGCAGGGTAATGGCTACCTTGGTGAAGCCGAAACGTTCCGCCAGCTGACGAGCCACATCCTTGTACCCTTCCTGGTTGACCTCACCCGCGGTCACATCGGTGTCTGCTGCCTTGATGCCAAATACATCCGCTGCATCCTCCTCATTGGCAATGCAGACGTCTACATATTGGCAGAGCTGTCCCATCACCTCCCCAGCCTTGGCCTTGGACCAGAGCTTGTTGCGGTAGTTGAGATCACAGGAAATGGTCACACCTGCCTCCTTGGCGGCCTTGCAAGCTTCCAGACAGATGGCAGCCACCTGATCATTCAAGGCAGGGGTAATCCCAGTGAAATGGAACCAATCAGCTCCCTCGAAGATGGCCTTCCAATCAAAATCCTCCGGGGATGCAGTAGCAATGGAGGAACCGGCCCGGTCATAGATCACCTTGGAAGGGCGCTGGGAAGCCCCCTTTTCCAGGAAATAGATTCCCACACGACTGCCCCCTCGGGCAATAAAAGAGGTGTCCACCCCATATCTTCTCAAAGCATTCACAGCTGCCTGACCAATCTCATGGCTAGGCAGCTTGGTTACGAATTTGGCGTCCAATCCGTAATTTGCCAGGGAAACTGCCACATTGGCCTCTCCGCCTCCATAGGTGGCCCCAAAGGTATCTGCCTGTACGAAGCGATAATATCCCTCCGGTGCCAATCTCAACATGATTTCTCCAAACGTTACCACCTTTTTCGCCATTGTATCAACCCCTGCTTTCTTTTACGATCTCTGCTGCCTCTTTTGCCAGGGCAGTAATCTTCTGAAAATCTCCGGCTTTTAACATATCTCCCTTAACCATCCAGCTGCCTCCGCAGGCCACAATCCGGTCATAGGCCAGATAATCTCTGACATTGGCAGCATTAATTCCACCGGTGGGCATGAATTTCACCATATTGTAGGGAGCCGCCAAAGCCTTGATCATCTTCAGTCCGCCATTAGGCTCTGCAGGGAAGAATTTCACCACATCCAGGCCAAATTCCAAAGCCTGCTCAATATCGCTGGGGCAGGAGCAGCCGGGGGTAATCAGAACTCCCTTGTCCACGCAATGCTTCACAACCTTGGGGTTGAATCCCGGGCTGACAATGAATTTGGCTCCTGCGGCCACAGCACGATCTACCTGGTCTGTCGTCAGAACTGTTCCGGCGCCGATGAGCATCTCCGGAAATTGTTCCGACATCAAGCGAATAGATTCCTCTGCCGCTGCAGTGCGAAAGGTCACCTCGGCACAGGGCAGGCCGCCATCACACAGAGCCTGGGCCAGGGGAAGGGCATCCTTGACCTCCTCCAGGGCTACCACAGGAATGATTCCGGTTTTCTGAATTCTCTCTAAAATCTGATTCATTACGTTCCTCCTTCTATTTCGTAGTTGGCAACAAGTGAAATCTCCTCAACTTCTATTTGTTTCGTATTATGGAACTTACTTTCATAATACGGTACTTCATATTAGAAATTATACACCTTAGGCCCTGAATGTCAAGGGATAGTAATAGAAAAGCCGTAAGAATTACAGGGAGAAACCGGAGATAAACCTTGTGCATTCAGATCCAGAGTGCTATAATCGGTTTCATAATGTGAAACAAGGAGGCAAAGCATGGAAGACAAGAATCCCATTCAGGTGGCAGGACGTTTATTTGAGGCAGTGGAATATCTGGCAGAACATGGGGCCACAGGTCTTATGGAATTGAGTGCCGCCCTGGGTCTGAACAAGAGCACGGCTCACCGGATCGTCAGCTCGCTCCAATACATGGGTTATGCCAAGCAGAATAAAGAGAATGGAAAATATGAATTAAGCTACAAATTAGTAGGTTTAGCTGACAAGATCCTGCGGCAGGTGGACGTGGTGAAGTTAGTACATCCCTGGCTGCAAAAGCTCATGGAACTGTCCGGCGAAACCGTACATTTTGTGGAAAGAGACGGGACAGATGCCGTCTACATAGATAAGGTGGAATGCTTTCAGAATTCTATCCAGATGGTATCCAGAATCGGTAACCGGATCCCCCTCTATCGCTCCGGAGTCGGCAAGGCCATGGCTGCCCGGATGCAGACGGAGGAGGTGGAAGACCTGTGGAACCGCAGTCTTCTGGTCAAGACTACCCCCCATACCATCGTAGATTATCAGGAATTTCTAAAGGAACTGGAGCAGATCCGCCGTTGCGGCTATGCCTTGGATAATGAAGAAAATGAACCCGGGGTCCGCTGCATCGCTGCTGCCCTGAATGCTTGGGATACCCAGGCCAAATATGCCTTCAGCATCTCCGCCCCTGTCAGCCGCATGGACGACAAGCGGATTCAGGAGCTGGCAGCCTATGTTCTGCAAATGAAGACCCAGATCGAACAGGAGTTTTGAAAGCATAAAAAAAGCTCTGAATCATCAGAGCTTTTTTTATGCAATAGCGAGAGGGGGACTTGAACCCTCGACACCGCGGGTATGAACCGCGTGCTCTAGCCAGCTGAGCTATCTCGCCATATTTCATTTTCATGGGGCCTACAGGGCTCGAACCTGTGACCCTCTGCTTGTAAGGCAGATGCTCTC
>CAVJHW010000171.1:0-4366 GCA_963649395.1 Coriobacteriaceae bacterium
ATGATCGGTTTCGAAGAGCTTTATGACACTCCTGCCGTCTTTTCGCATTCTCTGGCCACATAACAGATGCGGTCGCTCTTCTCATCCGGCTCTCTTCCGGTGAAGGCTTCAAAGGCGGCTACAAATTCCAGCCCTGCCGCCGCCAACAGCTGGCGAATCTGCTCAGGCTCATAAGCTCTCTGCAGGTGTATTTCCTCATATTTTCGGTAAAGCGAATCCTCTTGCCTGCCCTCCTGCAGAAATATGGTCAGCTGGTACTCATTCAGCTTCTCTTCCTCATCGTAGACATTTTCCCAGATAAAGCTTCCTTCCTCTCGATTCTCGGCGATGGTAGCTTCTCCAATCCTCCGATACTTATCTGCCGTATTCAGATCAAAGAGAAAGATCCCGCCGGGATCCAGATAATTGTTGACCAGGCGGAAGACCTGCAGCAGCTCCTCCTCTTCCAGGATATAATTCAGGCTGTCGCAGACACTGATCACGGCTCCCACCGTCCCGTAGAGCTCGAATTCCCGCATATCCTGCTTCAAATAGAGGATATCTCGACCGGATTCCTGCTTCTTCTCCTGGGCCAGTTCCAACATGTCCTCGGAAGAATCCAGTCCAATCATGTCATAGCCTGCCGCAGCCAGCTGCTCCGTCATACTTCCGGTTCCGCAGCCCAGTTCCAGCACCAGACCCTCCTCTACCCCATATTGCTTCAGCAGTCCATGGAGATAGGCTCCCCAGGCCACATAATCCACATTGTCCATAAAGAGGTCATAGACCCTGGCAAAACTCTCATAGGTTCCCATGTTCCTGCCTATTACTCTCCCTTCCTCTTGGTCGTTTTTTGACACTTTTTGACACCTTTTACTATCTTTTGACACTGTAACCAATTATACCATGTAGCCTCTCCCTTCTCAACGACTTCCGGAACTTTTCCTAGCCCCTGCGGCACTCTCTTCAGCCCCACCACGAAAAGAAACTGTTTGGGAGCTTGCATCCGGAATCATTGCCGGATTTTTATAAGAAATGAGTGGGATTTTCTCTTTTCTTTTGCTTCCTTTGAGGATAGAATAAGAAGTAGGCAAAGGCCAACGAATCACATACACTTCAAAGGAGGAGCAACATGGCGAACAGAATCAACTTAAATCAGACATCCTTTCACGGTGCAGGTGCCATCGCAGAGATTGTAAATGAGGTCAAAAGCAGGGGCTATCGGAAGGCCTTGGTATGTTCGGACCCTGACCTGATCAAGTTCCAGGTGACTGCCAAAGTAACCAGGCTTCTGGAGGAGGCCGGTCTGGCTTATGAATTGTATTCCGAGATCAAACCCAATCCCACGATTGAGAATGTGCAGCAGGGAGTAGAGGCCTTCAAGCAGGCTCAGGCGGATTATATCATCGCCATCGGCGGCGGTTCTTCTATGGATACCTCCAAGGCCATCGGCATCATCATCGCCAATCCGGAATATGAGGATGTAAGAAGCCTGGAAGGCACAGCTCCCACAAAGAACCCCTGTATCCCCATCATCGCTGTCCCCACCACAGCCGGAACGGCTGCTGAGGTTACCATCAACTATGTCATCACAGATGTAGAAAAGAAGAGAAAGTTTGTATGCGTAGACCCCCATGATATGCCGGTAATCGCTGTCATCGATCCGGATATGATGTCTTCCATGCCCAAGGGCTTAACCGCCTCCACCGGTATGGATGCTCTAACCCATGCCATTGAGGGATATACCACTAAGGCCGCCTGGGAAATGACCGACATGTTCCACCTGAAGGCCATTGAGCTGATTGCCAGATCCCTCCGCAGCGCGGTAGCCAACGAAAAAGAAGGCCGTGAGGGCATGGCTCTGGGCCAATATATTGCCGGTATGGGCTTCTCCAACGTAGGTCTGGGAATCGCCCATTCCATGGCTCATACCCTGGGAGCTGTCTATGACACCCCCCACGGAGTAGCCTGCGCCATGATGCTTCCCATTGTTATGGAATACAATGCCGAGGCTACCGGTGAGAAATACAGGGAAATCGCCAAGGCCATGGGAGTAGAAGGCGTCGATGCCATGTCTGTAGAGGAATATAGAAAGGCCGCCGTTGAGGCTGTACGGAAATTATCCGGCGATGTAGGAATCCCCACCAAACTGGAAGTCCTGAAGGAGGAAGACCTGGACTTCCTGGCAGAATCCGCCCATGCTGACGCCTGTGCGCCAGGCAATCCCAAGGATGCCAGCGTAGAAGACCTGAAAACCCTCTTCCGCAAACTAATGCCTTGAAAGCCCCCGACAGCGAAGGCACAGAGGGGCAAGCTTGCGACGCAAGGCTAGTCCCCAAGGGGACTAGCGCCACAAAGAGCCCCGGATTCTGTCAGAATCCGGGGCTCTTCTTGCGAATTTAAATATTGGTTTGGGTGTCAAAGCACCCCATCTTTTGGTTATACAGATTGTCTCAACCAGCTGTTACCTGGGCCAGAAGCTGGGCCACGTCCGCAGTAGTAATCTGACCGTCGCCATTCAGATCTCCCACCTCCAGGCTGACCTCTTCTCCGGAGGTGATCCCACTCAGCAGGAGAGCTACGTCTGCAGTGGTAATTGCACCGTCTCCATTCAGATCCCCCAGGAGAGCCTGGGACTTATCTGTTATGGTCACCCGGATAGCTCCCGGGGTGGAGCAGATTGCCTCTGTATAGGTTGACCCATATTGACCGGCCAGACCAAAGACATACTCTCCGCAGGCCAGCTTGGAAGTATCCACGCTCAGCTTGCCATCCGCATCCGCCTGCCCAAGGGCCGTCCAGGACGTAACATTTCCGCTGGCCACTTCATCTGCCGGAGCATAATATACCGTTGGCCGAGAGGTTACCGCCGTATGAGTGGTGTCATAATTGCCGCTGAAGTCCGCACCTGCCCGCATGACGGACAAATCCAGGGTCTCACCCTGCGTTACCGTGGTGGTAATATTATCATTGCCAACTTGGATAAAGTTGAATACACTGGTGGGGTCATTGAAAAAGCTCCAGTCAGAGAAATGCCCCAGGGTCACCACATCCCCATCCTTCAGAAGGATCTGGTCTGCGGTAGCTCCCCATCCGGCGGAAGCCAGGGGATATTGATGGTTGAGATAATAGTTCAGGTTCAGATCCATTCCCCAGAAATTGTAGAAAAACATGGAACCTACCGAACCGCTGCAATTAAAGGTATCCGTTCCCATCAGATTCTCCTTATACAGATACCCCTTTCCCGCCTCTGAGGGGGAAATCCCGCAATAATAGACCTCTGTTGCATAAATAAAGAGGTGAAGCATAGTAATCTTCCCATAAGCAGCCCCTGCCGTTCCGGAATCCAGGTCACTGCCGGGCTTTCCATCGCCATCATCTCCATAGCTCTCTGAACTGAAATAAAAATCTGCCAGACCATACAGAGCCAGATCAAAATAGGGAACCTTCACCTTCTGCAGGGCCATCACCGTATTGCTTCCCTTACCCACCACGAACTCATCATCATGGGAAATTGAGAAGTATACGGTTGCCGAGGGAACTGTCTCCTCCTGGGTCTCTGCAACAGTCTGGATCGCCGTACTCTGTTTTGCTTCCTCACTCTCTGCTGCAAATGCACTGGTGGGAACCATCCCTAGTATCATCAATGCCATAAGCAGCCAGGAAAGCAACCCTTTCTTCCTGTTCTTCATTCTCGAAGCCTCCTTGTTCTTGTAAAATGGTTCTATCTCATCGCCCGCGGGCGTCTAAGAATAGCCGGTTACCCCTTCCGACAAAGGAGCCCTGTACGCTCTCGCACAGGGCTCGAATCTCTCTTCTCTTCGCTGGATAGTTCACAAGATATCTCGCATCCGACACCTCGTAATCCTATCTGCTGCCTGTCAGACGATTCTTCTGACGGTAAGGATGGTTCTGTAAGCCGCATTGTAGCTGATCTTGATACCGGATCTCTCATCGCTGGCGTGTACGATCATGCCGTTGCCCATATAGAGAGCCACATGACCATCATAGCAAATGATATCTCCAGGCTGCGCCTCTGCATAAGAGACTGCATAACCGTCTCCCCTCAAAGCATAGGAGGATCTGGATACACTATAGCCAAAATGCGCATAGATCAGATGGATAAATCCGGAGCAATCGGTTCCGTTGGTCAGACTGTTGCCACCCCATACATAGGGGTTACCCACGAACTGAAGGGCATAATCTACAATGGCCTGGCCAGTTGCACTTCCTGTGTTGGAGCTAGATCCGCTGTTGCCGCTGTCGCTGCTGCCGGAATCATAGCTGGAACCTCCATTGCCGCTATTACCGCTGTTGCCGCTATTACCGCTATTACCGCTATTACCGTTATTGCTGCTATTATTGTTGGCTGCTGCCGCCGCTGCCG
>CAVJHW010000172.1:0-4317 GCA_963649395.1 Coriobacteriaceae bacterium
ATATCTGCCTGGGCTTTCTGGCCCATGTAGATGCAGGTAAGACTACCCTGTCAGAGGCGGTCCTCTATCGTGCCGGAGGTATTCGAAAATTAGGACGGGTGGACCACCAGGATGCTTTTCTGGATACCGAGGGCCTGGAGAAGGAGCGGGGCATTACGATATTCTCCAAGCAGGCGGTCTTTTCCCTGGGTCATAAGCAGGTGACCTTGCTGGATACACCGGGACATGCGGATTTCTCGCCGGAGATGGAGCGAACCTTGCAGGTTCTGGATTATGGGGTTCTGCTGATCAATGCAGCAGATGGGGTGACGGGACAGGTACGCCTTCTCTGGAAGCTTTTGAAGAAAAATGAGATCCCGACCTTTCTTTTCGTCAATAAAATGGATCAGGCCGGGGCAGATCGAGAAAAGCTCCTGGCAGACCTGCAAAGGGAGCTGGATGGTCGCTGCCTGGATTTTAATCAGGATTTGAGGGATAAGAAACAGCAGGAGAATCTGGCCCTTTGCGACGAGAAGGTTATGGAAGCCTATCTGGAGGGACAGGTCATCGGCCAGGAAGAGATAAGGGCAATGTTTCGGCAGAGAAAGCTTTTTCCCTGCTACTTCGGCTCGGCCTTGAAGCTTCTGGGTATCGATGACCTGCTGGAGGGAATAGATACCTATATGACAGAGCCCAAACGTCTCCAATCCTTTGGAGCCCGGATATTTAAGATATCCAGGGACGGACAGGGCAATCGCCTGACCTGGGTCAAGATCACCGGAGGGCGTCTGCCGGTGAAAACCCTGCTTTCCGGCGGTTCCGGGGAGACAGCCTGGAAGGAGAAGGTGGATCAGGTGAGGCTCTATTCCGGATCTGCTTATGAGTTGGTTCAGGAGGCAGAGGCTGGTATGGTCTGTGCTCTTACTGGCCTGTCCCAGGCCCGCCTGGGGGAGGGACTGGGAGCAGAGACAGGGGAAACCAGGGGAATTCTGGCTCCAATTATGACTTATGGGCTTCTGCTTTCGGAGGGGGCGGACGGGAATCGAGTCTTGCAATGTCTCAGGCAGCTGGAGGAGGAAGAGCCTATGCTGCAGGTGAGCCGGGAGGAGCAGACGGGAGAATTATCTGTACAAATCATGGGGCAGGTGCAGATGGAGATTCTCCAAAGACAGCTGAAGGACCGGTTTGGCCTCGAGATTGCCTTTGGTCAGAGCGCTATCGTCTACCGGGAGACCATCCGACGGCCGGTGGAAGGGGTGGGTCATTTTGAACCCTTGCGGCATTATGCGGAGGTACATTTGTTACTGGAACCCGGGGAACCAGGCAGTGGATTGCAATTTGCCACTGCTTGCAGGGAGGATGATCTGGACCGGAATTGGCAGCGGCTGATTCTGTCTCATTTGCAGGAAAAGCAGCATAGGGGAGTGCTGACCGGCTCCCAGCTGACGGATATGAAGATCACCCTGCTGGCAGGACGAGCCCATACCAAGCATACAGAGGGCGGGGACTTTCGTCAAGCTACCTACCGGGCCCTGCGACAGGGTTTGATGATGGCAGACAATATCCTATTGGAGCCGGTCTATGACTTCCGGTTGGAGCTCCCGGCCGAATATCTGGGGCGGGCTCTGTCGGATCTGCAGCGTATGGGAGGAAGCACAGAGGCGCCGGATACGGATGGGGTGCGAGCCCTGATAAAGGGGAGGATTCCGGCAGCCTCCTTGGGCAATTACCAGGAGGAGCTGACAGGCTACAGTCGTGGACAGGGAAAATTATTCTGCACCTTGCGAGGATATGAGCCCTGTCATAATACGGAGGAGGTGGTGGCAGAGAGGGATTACCGACCGGAGGAGGATACGGAGAATCCCTCCGCCTCGGTCTTTTGTTCTCATGGAGCAGGGACGGTGGTTCCCTGGGATCAGGTGCGGGATCATATGCATGTGGACAGCGGCTGGAGACCCTCTGGGCAGGGGGATGAGAATTCGGAGAAAACATCCCAAGAAGACAGAGCTTCCGGAAACAAGGGGCTTGGCTTACGATCGCAGGGCAAGGAGGATTCCCGAAAGGAGTCCTGGAAGGAGGAAAGAACCCGCATCCTGGCAGGAGAAAGGGAATTGCAGGAGATTTTTGCACGTACCTTCCCTTCCGCTAACCGAATGACCGACCCTGCTGCCGTCCGGGCTGCCTCCCCCAAGGAGACAGTTGCTTCCCCGGGAAGGGGGAAGGGAGACGGTGGGAGATTTGCCCGGCCGGAAAGGGGGACTTCCACCCGCCGGAAAAATACCCGGCCGGAGCGGGAATATCTCCTGGTAGATGGTTATAATATCATTTTTGCCTGGGAGGAGTTAAAGGCTTTGGCGGCTGTCAATCTGGCCTCTGCCCGGGATCGGCTCATGGATATTCTCTCCAATTATCAAGGCTGCATCTCCTGCACCTTGATCCTGGTGTTCGATGCCTACAAGGTGCCGGGAGGATGCGGTCAAGTGATGAAGTATCACAACATTTATGTAGTCTATACCAAAGAAGCGGAGACAGCCGATCAATATATAGAGAAAACCGTTCACAAGATCGGCCGGGGTCCTTCCGTTACGGTAGCCACCTCGGATGCCCTGGAGCAGGTGATCATCCTGGGGGGCGGCGCCCTGCGCCTGTCGGCCAATGGCCTGCTGGAGGAGATTCAGGCGGCTGCCCGGGAAATGAGGCAGATCTGTTCGGAAAGGTCGCCCGGCGGTAAAAATTACCTCCTGGAGGGAACCGATGCGGATCTGGCTGATCGGTTGGAAGCCTTGCGATTGGGCCAGGAGAAATCATGAAGGCAGAAGGCAAGGGTCGGCCATTTGATGAAAGAGAGGGCTTTTCGACTGGCCCCTGCTCGGTTAAGATGGGCAAGGAAAGGCCAGAGCCATGTATTGAATTTAGTACATTTTGCCAGTTGTAGTTTCTATAGGCTGTGCTATAATGAGGAAAAAGACCACAGCAGCTGTTTAGGACTTCCGGTGATAGGTATCCGGCAGCTGCAAATAAATGCAAAATAGGATTTCATGCGTCAAGTGTTCATTGGATGGGGAGTTGCCATGAAACGAAAAGACAGGGTATTGTGGATGCCTTCTGTCTTACGATATGAAATCCGCGCCCGTTGCAATAAGCAGATGGACCAGGCATCTCATATTGTTAAGGGATATGAGCGCTTGCGTCCATTTTTTTACGTGAAATCAGACGTGCAGCGGAATCTAAGATGGTTGGAGGAAGTGTCTTATGATGGATGACAAGAAGATTGAAGAAGCTGTTCGGTTGTTTTTAGAGGGGATTGGAGAAGATGTGGACAGAGAAGGACTGCGGGAAACGCCTGCCAGAGTAGCCAGGATGTGTCACCAGATCTATGGTGGCCTGGAGCAGGATCCGGGGGTGCACCTTCAGAAGCAATTTGATTCCTCGAATGACCGTATGGTGGTGGAGAAGGATATCACCTTTTATTCCACCTGCGAACATCATTTATTGCCTTTCTATGGCAAGGTGCATGTGGCTTATATTCCCAATGGCAAGGTGGTAGGCTTAAGCAAGCTGGCCAGAGCGGTGGAAGTATTTGCCCGAAGAGCCCAGATACAGGAGAACATGACCTGCCAGATCGCAGATGCCATGGAACAATATCTGAATCCCAAGGGAGTGATGGTTATGGTGGAGGCGGAACATCTCTGCATGACTATGCGAGGGGTTCAAAAGCCAGGGACTAAGACCGTGAGCATGATGGTAAGAGGAGCCTTTGCCGAGGATTATCAGCTGCAGCAGACCTTTTTCCAGATGGTAAAGGCATGAAGACGGGAAAAGAAGAAAATGAACCGTATCAACCGAATTTGGCAGGATCCCCAATATCAGACAGCTTATCGCAGATTGCAGGAGCTGGAGGAGGACCGAATCTTCTGCGGCCATTCCGCAGAGCATTTTCTGGATGTAGCCAGATTGATCTGGATCTATAATCTGGAGGATGGAGGAGGACTGGATCGAGAGTGTGTCTATGCAGCGGCATTTTTGCATGATATCGGGCGGTCTATGCAATATTTGGAAGGGACACCCCATCATTTGGCCAGTGTAAGGCTGGCAGAGGAGATCTTGCCCAGATGTGGATTCTCCCGGCAGGAGACAGAAGAGATTCTCACAGCCATTCTGAATCACAGAAATAAGGAGATTCGAGATGAGAAGACCCTGTCCGGCTACCTCTACAGGGCGGATAAGCAATCCAGGAATTGTATGAGTTGCCGGGCCGAGGCTCTCTGTGACTGGCCCAGGGAGAAGAAGAATCTTTTCATCAATTATTAAGGAGCGACAGAGAGGAGTAGCTACATG
>CAVJHW010000173.1:0-4298 GCA_963649395.1 Coriobacteriaceae bacterium
CTTGCCGCTTCGGATTTCTTCTTACGACGAACACTTGGCTTCTCGTAATGCTCTCTCTTGCGGATCTCCTGCTGAATACCGGCCTTTGCACAGCTGCGTTTGAATCTGCGTAAAGCGCTATCCAGTGTCTCGTTCTCTTTTACGATTACATTCGACATCTTCTCACACCTAACCTCCCTCCAGTTGTAGATTGTGCTTAAATACAACTGTTTGGGTATTTTTTTGCACTACCATGATTATAGCAGATTTTCAGGATTCGTCAACAGCTTTTGGAATATATTTTACAACTGTCCTTCCAAAATCTCCGGAACCTTGGCAATGGCCTCCGGAATCTTCTCCGGATTCTTGCCTCCGGCCTGAGCCATATTGGGACGTCCGCCTCCGCCTCCGCCTACCAGAGCGGCTGCAGCCTTCACCAAATTCCCTGCGTGAGCACCAGCCTTTTGGGCATCTTCTGTCACCATAGCCAGAAGGCTAACCTTGCCTTCCTTGGAGGAAGCCAGCACTACCACGCCTTGTCCCAGCTTCTCCTTCATCTGATCTCCCAGCTCTCTCAAAGCGTTCATGTCTAGATCCGGAACTGCCGCAGCCAAAAGCTTCACACCTTTTACCGTGATAATCTGATCCGATACGTCACCCAGCGCTCCCTGCGCCAGCTTGCTCTTCAAAGATTCATTCTCACTATGCAGGGTCTTTAGTTCTGCCTGCAGATGACCAATCTTCTCCGTCACCTCCTCCGGAAGAGTCTTCAAAGCTGCCGCTGCTTCCTGCAGCAAATCCTCCTGTCTCTGATAGAAGGCAATGACGCCCTGGCCGGTGAGAGCTTCGATCCTGCGCACCCCGGCGGCGATCCCGGATTCTGACAGGATCTTGAAGAGAAGGATCTCCCCTGTATTACGCACATGGGTTCCTCCGCAAAGCTCCTTGGAAAAGTCGCCCATGGATACCACCCGAACCTCATCTCCGTATTTCTCCCCAAACAAGGCCATGGCACCGGTCGTCTTAGCTTCTTCTAAAGACATGATATCCGTGCGAACCGGCAGCTGGTTGGCAATTTCTTGATTAACCAAATCTTCCACGGCCTTCAGCTCCTCTTTGGTCATAGCCTGGAAATGGGCAAAATCAAAACGCAGACGGTTGGGAGCCACCAGCGAGCCCTTCTGCTCTACATGAGAGCCAAGGACCGTCTTCAAGGCCTTCTGGAGCAAATGAGTGGCGCTGTGATTCTTCTCTGTATTCTGTCTGGCCAGGGTATTGACCTTCAGCTTTACGCTGTCCCCCTTGGCCAGCATGCCGGAACGCATAAAGCCCACATGGCCATATCTATTTCCACGAAGCTTAATGGTATCCTCCACCTCGAAGGTGCCATTCTCATTTTCAATCACTCCCACATCCCCCTGCTGACCACCCATGGTAGCATAAAAGGGGGTTTGGTGAACCAAAATCGTTCCCTTTTCCCCTTCCATCAGGGAATCCTTTAATTCTTCCTCGCCGGCAAGAATGGTAATCTCAGAATTACATTCCAATTGCTCATATCCCACGAAGCTAGAGGTAACAGAAGGATCGATCTGATCATAGACCGTAGCGTCAGCTCCCATGTAATTGGTGGTCTCCCGAGCCTTTCTGGCTCGTTCCTGCTGTTCCTTCATGCAAGCTTGGAAGGCCTCTTCATCGATGGAATATCCCTTCTCCTCCAGAATCTCCCTAGTCAGATCCAGGGGGAATCCATAGGTGTCATAGAGCTTGAAGGCGTCGGCTCCGGCCAGGATCTTTGCCCCTGTCTGACTAAGCTTATGCTCCAGATCACTCAGGATCCGCAGACCCTGATCAATGGTCTTGTTAAACTGACTTTCCTCGTTATGGAGCACCTTGAAGATAAATTCCTTCTTCTCCTCCAATTCCGGATAACCGTCCTTGCTTCCCTCGATCACAGAAGCGGCCAATTCAGACAGGAACAGGTGATCGATGCCCAGCAGCCGTCCATGACGGGCTGCCCGACGGATAAGGCGGCGAAGAACATACCCTCTCCCCTCATTGGTTGGCATAATACCATCGGAAATCATGAAGGTGGCGGAACGAATATGGTCTGTGATCAGTCGTATGGACACATCTGTCTCATGATCCTTGTGATATTCCTTATTGGCAATCTGGCAGACCTTATTGCGCAAAGCCTGAAGAGTATCTACATCAAAGATGGAATCCACGTCCTGGACTACCACCGCCAATCGCTCCAGACCCATGCCGGTATCGATATTTTTCTGCTCCAGCTCGGTATAATGACCTTCCCCATCATTGTCAAATTGGGTGAAAACGTTATTCCACACCTCCATATAGCGGTCACAATCACAGCCTACGGTACATCCAGGCTGTCCGCAGCCATACCTCTCTCCTCTGTCATAATAGATCTCCGAACAGGGACCGCAGGGGCCGCTGCCATGTTCCCAGAAGTTATCTTCCTTGCCGAAGCGGAAGATCCGGTCTGCCGCAATTCCAATTTCCTTATTCCAGATATCAAAGGCCTCGTCATCCTCCAGATAGATGGACGGATAGAGTCTTTGCGCATCCAGGCCAATTACCTCTGTCAGGAATTCCCAGGACCAGTGAATGGCTTCCCTCTTGAAATAATCTCCAAAGGAGAAGTTGCCCAGCATCTCAAAGAAGGTGCCGTGACGAGCCGTCTTTCCTACATTTTCGATATCGCCGGTACGAATACACTTCTGGCAGGTGGTCACCCTTCTTCTGGGTGGAATCTCAGCACCTGTGAAATAAGGCTTCAGCGGAGCCATACCGGAATTGATCAGCAAAAGACTCTTGTCATTCTGCGGGACAAGGGAAAAGCTCTTCATCGCCAGATGTCCTTTGCTTTCGAAAAATTCCAGGAACATTCTCCGCAATTCGTTCACGCCATATGTTTTCATGACTTTCCTCCAAAAGCTAAAATAGTCTAACTTTTATCATAGCACAAGTGCTTAAAGCAGGCAAATCTTTTTAAAGTTCTTTTTTCCTCTTTTCAGCAGGACGCCTTCCTTACCAATGTCTTCTCTCGTAAGCTGGTGCTTCAGATCCGTGATCTTCTCTCCGTTCAGCGACACACCTCCCTGCTCTATGGCCCGGCGTCCCTCAGACCTGGTCTTGACCAGTTCTGCCTTCACCAGAAGGGAAATCAGATCAATGGATCCCTCCGTAAAATCCTCCTCGGTCAACTCTAGGCTGGGCATATGAGCCTCATCTCCTCCGCCTGCGAAGAGAGCCTTGGCACCGGCATCCGCCTTTTTGGCTTCTTCATCGCCGTGAACCAAAGCTGTAAGCTCGTAAGCCAGGATTTCCTTGGCCTTATTCAGCTGACTGCCCTCCCATTGATCCATCTCCTCAATCTGCTCCAAAGGAAGAAAGGTCAGCATCCGCAGGCATTTTAATACATCCGCATCTGCCACATTCCTCCAATATTGGTAGAATTCAAAGGGGGAGGTCTTGTCCGGATCCAGCCATACGGCACCAGATTGGGTCTTGCCCATCTTCTTTCCCTCAGAATTCATGAGAAGATTGATGGTCATGGCATAGGCATCCTTATGAAGCTTGCGGCGGATCAGCTCCGTTCCCCCCAGCATATTGCTCCACTGGTCATCCCCGCCAAATTGCATATTACAGTGATAGCGCTGGAAAAGCTCGTAGAAATCATAGCTCTGCATCAGCATGTAGTTAAATTCCAGAAAACTTAAGCCCTTCTCCATCCTCTGCTTGTAGCACTCCGCCCGCAGCATCTGATTGACCGAGAAATGGGGGCCAATCTCTCGGATAAATTCCACATAATTCAGATTCAACAGCCATTCCGCATTATTTACCATCATTGCCTTGCCCTCGGAGAAATCGATAAAACGGCTCATCTGCTTCTTAAAGCAGTCGCAGTTGTGCTGAATGGTCTCAGGAGTCATCATTTGCCTCATATCAGACCGACCGGAGGGATCTCCTATCATGCCGGTTCCGCCGCCGAGCAGGGCGATGGGCTTGTTGCCGGCCATCTGCAGCCGCTTCATCAGACACAAGGCCATAAAATGTCCTACATGCAGACTATCCGCCGTGGGATCAAAGCCAATATAAAATACCGCCTTTCCATTGTCTACCAATTCCCGAATCTCCTTCTCGTCCGTTACCTGGGCAATTAAGCCCCGGGCAATCAATTCGTCATAGATTTTCATAACTTTCATTTCCTCCTGTTTTCTTCTCTTTCTATTATTTGGTTTGGATGTCAAAACACCCAAACCTTTGGTTACACGGATTGTTCCGTGCTACGCACTCCC
>CAVJHW010000174.1:0-4293 GCA_963649395.1 Coriobacteriaceae bacterium
CCAGCGACTGGATGCCCCGGCAGCTAAGGGAGCCTGTCTTCGGTGCCTTCAAAGGGGGCCAGGGCAACCGGAAATGTTTACCGGAGAGGGTCAGAACAAGTTGACACAGACGAAGGATTTATACTATAATGTGTGAAACTATCAATTCACAGAAATGAATGGGAGGAATGAATTTTGGACAGTGACCCTTGGATATGGCCCGTCTTGTTACAGATTGTTTTGATTGCCTTGAATGCGGTATTCGCCTGCGCGGAGATCGCCGTGATCTCCATGAACAGCACCAAGCTGGAGAAGCTGGCGGCGGAAGGGGATAAGAGAGCTCGGAAGCTGCAGAAGCTGACGGAGATTCCGGCCAGGTTTCTGGCAACCATTCAGGTGGCAATCAACCTGGCAGGCTTTTTGGGAAGTGCCTTCGCCGCAGACAACTTTGCCTCGGATCTGGTGGCAGGTCTGGCGCAGCTTGGCATTACCATTCCCCAGGCGGTGGCGGTTATCCTGATTACAGTTGTTTTGTCATATTTTACTCTGATCTTCGGAGAGTTGGTTCCCAAGCGGCTGGCTATGAAGAAGACAGAGGAATTGGCCCTTGGGATGGCAAGCATGTTATCCGTTGTCTCGAAGATTTTCGCTCCCCTGGTGGCCTTGCTGACGGTTTCTACCAATGGAGTCCTTCGCCTGCTGCAGGTGGATCCCAATGAGGAGGAGAATGAGGTAACCGAGGAAGAGATCCGGATGATGGTAGACGCCGGCAGTGAAAAGGGCGCCATAGATACCGATGAAAAAGAGATGATTCAGAATGTCTTTGAATTCGATGATATCTCGGTGGACGAGATTTGCACCCACCGAACCGATGTCTCTCTGCTGTGGGTGGACGATTCCCTGGAGGAATGGGAGGAGACGATCCACGAAAGCCGCCATTCTTTCTTTCCGGTCTGCGGGGAAAGTGTGGACGATATCCGGGGGATTTTAAGCGCCAAGGATTATTTTCGTCTCCATGACAGCGGCAAGGAAGTGTTGCTGGAACAGGCTGTCCGACCGGCGCAATTTGTGCCGGAGAATCTGAAGGCCGATATGCTCTTTCGCAATATGAAGAAAAGCGGCAACTATTTTGCGGTGGTTTTGGATGAATATGGCGGTATGAACGGCATCGTCACCCTGCGAGACCTCATCGAGCAGCTGGTGGGTGATCTGGCAGAGGAGGATGAGGAGGAGAAGCCGGAGGAGATTGAGAAGATTTCCGACCATGTCTGGAAGATTCAGGGGGTGACCCCTATCGATGATGTGGAGGAAGCCCTGGACCTTAAGCTGGAGGCGGAGGAATGTGATACCTTCGGCGGCTACATCTTCGGTCAGCTGGGCTTCATACCGGCGGACGGCAGTCAATTTGAATTGGAAGCGGACGGACTCTCGATCAAGGTTATTGAGGTTCGGGAGCATAGGATCGAAGGAACTATCGTGGAAGTATTGCCAAAAGAGGCTTCCCAGGAGGAATAGCATTAATAGCATATAGCATGAATAGCATACATACTTGCTTTTTTCAGGAGCTTCTTATATACTATAAGTTCCGGGGAGACTTATTCCAGGCACAGGAAGGGACACATCCCGTTGCATGAACCGGCTCATTTGCCAGCCGACCTGGAGGAGAGCATCTCGGGGATTTTTATGGAATAATGACAGAGAGGTAAGATTGCAATGAGTTTATTGGAAGATTGGAGAGGCCTTGCCTACAATCAGGAGGCGGATAAGAACCAGCTGCAGAAGCTGTGGAATGACTATTTTCAGGTAGAAAAGGGAATTTACGAGAAGCTTCTGGCTGCTCCGGATGAGGAGGTAAGGGGAACTGTAAAGGGACTGGCTGAGCAATACGGAACGGATATCATGACCATGACGGGATTCCTGGACGGAATCAATGACAGCCTGAAGACCCCCAATCCCATTGAAGAGATGACGGAAGATACAGAGGTAAGTCTTGCATTTGACAAGGAAAGCCTCTATAAGAATATGGTAGATGCCAAGGCAGAATGGCTTTACGAGCTCCCGGCCTGGGAAGACATCTTTACGGCGGAGAAGAGAAAGGAACTCTATCTGGAGCAGAAGAGATCCGGAACCATTGTAAAAGGCAAGAAGATCGGAAGAAATGATCCTTGTCCCTGCGGAAGCGGGAAAAAATATAAGTACTGCTGCGGCAGATAAGGACAATGCCATATGATTTTAGCGATAGACGTAGGCAATAGTAATATTGTAGTAGGCTGTATTGACGGGGAAGAGATCTGCTTTACAGAGAGGGTTTCCACGGACTGGAAGAAGACAGAGGTGGAATATGCCATTACCTTGAAGAATATCCTGGAGATTCATGAGATTCAGGAGGGCGACCTGGAGGGCGGCATTATTTCCTCCGTGGTGCCTCAGATTACCGAGGTTCTCAAATGCGCTGTGGAGAAGCTGGTGAGATTTCCGGTTAAGATTGTGGGACCGGGCCTTAAGACGGGCTTGAACATCCTCATCGATAATCCTGCTCAATTGGGAAGTGATCTTTTGGTAGACTCTGTGGCTGCCCTGGCAGACCATCCGGTTCCCCTGATCATCATTGATATGGGAACAGCCACAACGGTTTGCGTCATCAACCAAAAGCGCCAATATATTGGCGGCATGATTGTGCCGGGGGTTAGGACAGCGCTGGATTCTTTGGTGTCCCACACCTCCTTGCTGCAGCAGATCGGCCTTGTGCCTCCTCGTAAGGTGATCGGAAGTAATACCATAGACAGCATGAAAAGCGGAATGATATATGGCAATGCCGCGATTCTGGACGGCTTGATCGAGCGGATCGAAGAGGAATTGGGAGAACGCTGCACAATCGTAGCCACAGGTGGTTTGGCAGATGCTATTGTACCCCATTGCAAGAGAGAGATTATATTGGATGATGATCTGATGCTGAAGGGTCTGAAGATCATATACGAGAAGAATTGTTGACACGTTGATATCAAGCCGCTTTTCAGCAGGAAAGCGGCTTTTTATGAAGTGCTTTTCAGCAGGAAGGCGGCTTTTTATGAGGTGCTTTTCGGCAGGAAGGCGGTTTTTATGAGAGACCTTCCGGTGGAAAGTAGTCTGGTATAAATAGCTTTTGCGGGTTTTCGGATAAAGGATGTAAGGATGCAATTTGAGACAATTCAGATCGACTTTAATAGTGAAGAGGCTATCTATATACAGCTGCGGAACCAGATCATTCTGGGTATCGCCACTGCCCAGCTGCAGGAGGGAGATGTCCTGCCTTCTGTTCGCCAGATGGCCAGCCGTATCGGCATTAATATGCATACGGTGAACAAGGCCTATAGTGTGCTGCGGCAGGAGGGGATCCTGGCTATGGATCGCCGCCAGGGAGCAGTGATACGAATTGATGCTGACAGGCTGTATGCCCTGGAGGAGATCAAGGAAGGCTTGCAGGTGATTCTGGCCAAGGCGGCCTGTATGAATATATCCTGCGAGGAGATCCACCAGCTGGTGGATGAGATATATGGATGTTACAATTAGGACCAGGTTTTTTGGAATTTGTGCACTCGGGTGTGCAGACAGGCAAAGGATCCGGTTGTTGCAAAAAGGCTGACGGCTATAGTGAAATGGATTCAGACGTCAGCAAACTGACAGGGAGAGAATCTATGGGAGTAACCTATACGGCACAGGCCCAACGTGTCCTTGCTATGGCGGAAAAGATTGCCAGTCAACATCACCATAGCTATATAGGCACGGAACACCTGCTGGTGGGTCTTGTGAAGGAAATGCAGGGAACGGCAGGTACGGTGCTGGCCGAATATGAGGTAGAGGAAGGACGGCTCATGGAATTGATTGACCGTCTGATTGCACCGGAGGGGGCAGTGGCCACAGCGGACCAGCCGGATTATACGCCTCGGGCGGCTCATGTGCTGGAGATGGCTGCCCAAGAGGCGGCCGCCACGGAGCAGGAACACATTGGAACGGAGCATATCCTTCTGGCTATGCTGCGGGAGGCAGACTGCGTGGGAACCCGCCTGCTCTATACTATGGGTGTCAATATTCAGAAAATGTATGCTAGTTTGATGACAGCCATGGGGGAAGAGGAAAGATTGTATCAGGAGGAAGCGGGTCAATCCCTGAAAAATGCAGGGGGGAGTACCACGCCGACTTTGGATCATTACAGCAGAGATCTGACAGAGATGGCCCAGCAGGGTAAGCTGGATCCGGTGGTAGGAAGAGAGCAGGAGATCGAACGATTGATTCAGATTCTCAGCCGGAGGACCAAGAACAATCCCTGTCTGATCG
>CAVJHW010000175.1:0-4268 GCA_963649395.1 Coriobacteriaceae bacterium
TCCCCTGGCACCAAAGGTACCTAAGAGCAATTTACACACAAATTAGGACTTGACTGAATACAGGTAGGGATGGGGGCATTTTGACGCAAATAGGGAGGAAGACGGACATGGAACTTTCCATATTTTTTAAGAGTGTACTGGACCAGGACAGGGCAGCTATTGTCCTGTGTGATCTGAATCATACTATTTTGTATATGAACCCGGCAGCGGTCCGTAAGTATGCCAAGTGGGGAGGAGAGAAGCTGATAGGACAGAATCTCCTGGCCTGTCATAATCCACATTCGCAGGAGATGATATACAAGACTTTGGATTGGTTTGAGAAGAGCGCCGACCATAATATCATCTACGAATTCCATAATGAGAAGGAGAATCGGGATGCTTATATGGTGGCGCTCCGGGATGAAGAGGGAAAGCTTATCGGATATTACGAAAAGCATGAATATCGAAACCCGGAAGGGGCAAAGCCCTTCGACTTTGCCGGTTGATGGCAACAGAGTCCATGTATAGTCTGTGGCATAAGTGCTTATTCCTTTAAAATCTCCGCACCACTGCAGAAGGCCTGCAGCTGATCCCCCAGGATCTCCTTCATCAGGGCAAATGCCTTCTGCCCGGTGCAATGTCCCGTGTAGAACAGGCTTCCGGTCTCCTTTAATGTCTGAGCCGTGCGAATAATGTAATCCCGTTCCTTTGGCGTAAAGTCCCCCTTCTTGCCCATATGAAAGCCACTGATAACCAGATCCGGATTCCCCTGAAACAGATCCCGATAGCGCTGCAGAATCGTCAGGATTCCGCTGTGGGCGCAGCCCGACAGGAGAATCTTCTTTCCCTTGTGCGCAATAGCCAGACATTGCTCGTGAGCAAATTCATCCTGGACAAGAACCCCCTTCACCTTTTCCTTCAATTCCTGATTGGTCCAGGAGGGGCAATCCCTCTCTCCAAAGCCGGAAAAGAGAAAACACCCCTCATTCAGCCGCAGATTTCCCTCCACGAACACCAGTTGAGGCAGCTTCCCTATCTCTGGATCCATCCCGATGTAGCGTTCCTTTCCCTCGGCCGAATCATGGTAAAAAGATCCCCTTGCCGCCTTTTGCAAATAAATCCTGGCGTGGGGGTTGACCTGGACAAAATCCAGCACTCCCCCCGTATGGTCATAATGCCCATGGCTCAAAACCACCGCATCCACCCGGGTCAGATCTAGCCCCAAAGCCTCCGCATTTCGCAAAAACAGCCCCGATGCCCCACAATCCGACAGCAGACAGTAATCCTCCGTCTCCACCCAAACACTCAAGCCATGCTCGCCCGGACAGAGGGCCCCGGCGGTGTTGTCCACTAATGTGATGATTCTCATAAAAATCCCCCTTGATGAATCTGTCTTCCGCAATCCAGATAGGAGAAAGCCGAAGAGCAGATACAGGTTGCTCTTCGGCTGGTAACAGTTATTATCATTTAATTGTAGATATGCACCGTGGTTCCTCTGGGGATCTGGGTGTAGATAAAGTAAGCGTTGGGCTCTTCCAGTCGGATACATCCTAACGAAGCCGCTGCATCCATGGTGCCGTCCAGAATCTTCTTGGGTGCATCATCCCAGTAATAGATCTGGGTGTGGAAATAGTAAACATCGTAGATCTGGGTTGCCCACCAGCATTTATGGCCTGCCCCGAACCAGTCGAAGCGTCCCTTGATCTTGTAGGTTCCGGTGGGGGTGGGAGTGGAAGCCTTGCCTACCACACAGGGCCAATATTTGATCTCTGACCAATTGCCCTTGGAGCCCTGATAGATAGCAACTCGGTGGAGTCCTCGATTTACCAGGATCAGGTACTGGGTGTCGCTGGAAAAGCTTTGCGCCAGCTCAAACATGGACTGGTTATGGTTGGGTGTCCGGTAGCTAAGTTGGTAGGTGGTTCCAGTCGCATAGGTGCGGGCACCGGAGGTGTTGGTGACATAGCAATGGGAGTAATAGGTTCCCCCGTGCTTGTGGTTGTCGCTCGTGATATCTGCATACCAGGCATTGCCGCTTTGGTTTGCCTTATACCATTTCACATCATCCTGACCGTTGGTCTGACTCCAGGTGGCGAATTCTACCTTGCTGATATTGGAGCCGGGATTGACAATCCATACCCGGCAGGAGTAGGAGCCGGTGGACTGCACATACATGTAGCGGTCAGCCGAGAGGGAGACGGAGGTGCCTGCACAGAAGTTGTAGACCCCGTTGTTTCCATAGGCGTAGGCGTGAGCCTTGTAGGTGCCGAAGCTATGACCATGGTTGCTTACCTGGACATCCACATAGTAGGTGCCGTCACTGGCTTTCTGGGCGGTATACCAATGAATCTTGCTTTGATCATTGCCGGGCCAGGCGGCGATTCGCACCTGCTGGATCCCTGAGGCGGACCGAAGACCCGAGAGGGTCAGGCGGAAGCTTCCGGCTTGTCCGTTCTGATTGCTGGCAGTCAGGCCTGTGGCGGAGAGTGGGTCGATCCGGAAGGAGCTGCCTGCCATGTAGTTGGATCCATTGTAAATATGGACATAATAGGTGCCGGAGTCCCCATGATTTTTGATGGGAACATTCACGGTGGAGGTGTTGCCGTCTTGCGTCAGGGTGTACCATTTGAGGTCGTTCTGGCCATTGTTGGCGCTCCAGACAGCAGCCTTGAGATTCTTGCCCTGACCGCCGATATAGGTAATGGTGGCCTGCATCTGGTCATTGCTTACCTGAAGAGCCATGCCGGAGGCGATGGTTACGGTCTGAGAGATCCCCCCCACGAAGGAGGCGATGTCGTTATTATCTGTGATATAGCAATGAAGGAAGTAGGTGCCGTCCTGATACTTGTGGTTGGCGGCTGCCACATCCACCACGTAGTCATTACCCTGGCGACTGGCGGTATACCATTTCAGATCATCTTGTCCCTTGTACTGGCTCCAGACAGCTACGGCCACCTTTTGGATGCCTGCCGGAACCTGAGCATTGGAGATGCGTACCCGGAAGGTCCCTTTGGTCTTGTCTACGCTGGCGGAATCTACGGATACCTTGGCTGTGGGAGCCGTAACGGTTACCGTCTTGCCGTCAAAGAAGTTTTTCTTTCCATTCACAGTTTGGTAGCAATGAATGGAGTAGCTGCCGGTATCCTTATGCCCCTTGATGGGAAGGGAAGCGGTCCAGCTGCCGTCTGACTGTCGGCTGGCGTTGATCCAGCAGACATCATCCTGGCCATTTTGCACACTCCATATGGCGAAGGATACAGCGGAAGCGGCGGAATCAATGCCAATGGCAGTAGCCTGGACACTTCTCTCATCCGAGGAGAGGAGGGCGGTCATGCCATTTTGAACCTGCACCTCGGTGCTGGTTCCCCCGGCAAAGGACTGGAGACCGTTGGCATCGGTAATATAACAGTGGATATGGTAGGTGCCTGTCTCATATCCATGCTCCTTGGCACTGACATTGACCAGATAATCGGATCCGCTCCGCTGGGGAGTATACCAGATCACGTCATTCTGACCATTCTGGGCGCCCCAGACAGCCAAGGCGATGCGGCTGAGACCGGAAGGGGTATTCAGGTTGGAGATCCTTACGGTAAAGGTTCCATTCTTGGTATCTATGCTGGTAGGATCCACAGCTATGGTGGCTGTGGGATTGGCGGCGATAAGGTTAGCATTGGCAGCAGCGTTAGAATCTGTTGAAGCGGCTGCAGCCTGGTCCTCTGTCACCCCCTGATCATCCGGTGCTGCGATAAGAGAGGGTTCCTCCGCAGATAGGGAGGGCTCTGCAGACAGGGAGGATTCCCCTGTTTCTGTCAGGATGGGTTCTTGTGGATCATCGGCCAAAATCTTTGCAGGGGCAGCAGTGGTAACTAGCATTGTTGCCGCCAGCAGGGGGGGCATCCATCTCTTGTTCATTTTCTTTCTCATTCCTTATGTCACTCCTTTCATTGTGACTGAAAGTATCTCCCTCTTCCGGCTGGCTGCTCAAGCAGCCCCGGGGGATTACCCCTTCAGTGTAGCACATCGAAAATTTGTAAACAATCCTTAATTTTCTTGATTTGTTTTTCTTGTTCCTTGGTTACTAATTAATACGAATCTCCCAGCCCGAGGGATAGTGGCTTTTGAAAAAATATGTAGAATTTTCGAATCTTGGTTACGGTGTCCAAAGGTTGAGTTATCTCTTCTATAGATGAGGGAGGGAAAAGAAGATGAAATCCATTAGGAAAATGTGGTATACTTACATTGAAAGCCCCGACAAGCAGCCGGGCTGAGGGCAAGCTTGCTTGCGCCGA
>CAVJHW010000176.1:0-789 GCA_963649395.1 Coriobacteriaceae bacterium
GTTTTAGATCACACAAATATTATACCAACCGATTGATAATATGACAATTATTTTTCTTTTGATAGTTACAGGATTATTTAACTTTTTTCCATCCTTTACGGAGATATCTAATAATTACAGAGAATTCCAGGGGAAATTATAGCAAAAAAAGATGGAAGGGTTCAAATCGTCTAAGATCTAGGTTCCCGATTTATTCATACCCGAGTTTGCGTCTGCCAGCAGAGTATGATATCATAGAGGAAAATGTGAGCAACATCCGTAGGAAACGAGGGACTAAGAACGACAGGCAGAGAAGGAGACGGATATATGCGGGAACGAGAGATTGACAACTGTGAACTCAGGATTGAGGCTGGGGATCCAGAGAAATTGGGTGTTTGTTTTACGGAAAATGGTATTAATTTTGCCTTTGCGGTTCCCGGCAACCTGTCTGCGGAGCTTTTCCTGTATCAGGGAGGCGATGTGCAGCCTACCTATGTGATTCCCCTGCCGGAGGAAGAGCGGGTGGGTTGTGTCAGTGCAGTGTTTGTCCGTGGATTGTCTTTTGACGGAGGATTCTGGGAATATAGCTACCGCGTGGCCGGAAGGGAACTAGCGGATCCCTATGGACGGCTGGCTGGTCTTCAAGAAGAGAGTCCTCGTTGTCTCCTGATACAGCCGACCAAAGCTGGCAGCAGTCCCTTAGATCTTCCCTATGAGGATTGTATCTTCTACAAGCTTCATGTGCGGGGATTTACCCGCCACAGGGCTTCTAAGGTTCGGCATAAAGGAACTTTTCGGGGAGTGCAGGAG
>CAVJHW010000176.1:799-4261 GCA_963649395.1 Coriobacteriaceae bacterium
TGTCAGGGCAAGAGGAACTTTCGAGGGTCTGCGGGAGAAGATTCCCTATCTGAAGGAATTGGGGATTACCAGCTTGATTCTGATGCCGGTTTATGAATCCCGGAAGGGTTCCGGGATGGAAGAGAATTTACCAATGCCGGAGGCAGCTCTGACACCAAGCCTGGCGGAGAAGGGTCAGCAGGGGAAGGAGAATTATTGGGGTTACACCGGGGGACTGTATTTTGCTCCCTGCAGATCCTATTCTTGGGGAAAGTATCCTGACCGAGAATTTGCTGAAATGATAGATGCTCTGCATGAGGCAGGGCTGGAGTGCATTCTGGAATTTTATTTTGCGCAAGAGGAGCCGGTACAGAAGGTATTGGATGTTTTGCATTACTGGAGGCTGCAATACCAGGTGGATGGCTTCCACCTGGTAGGCCGGGGAAGCTGGGAGAAACCGGTAGCGGAGGATCCCCTGCTTAGTTGCAGCAAGCTCCTCTTCACCGCTTGTCCGGTGGATATGGATACTCTAAAGTGGCGGAAAGCCCGGGGTTGGAGAGAGACAACCACGGGACCGAAAGACAGGGAGGGTACAGATCCAGACTGCCAGGGCAGATATCTGGCAGAGATCAACCGTGGCTATGAAGAAACCATGCGCCGTTTTCTTAAGGGGGACGGGGATTGTCTTCCGGCGGCTATCTGGTACCTGAGGAAGAATTCGGAAGCCTTGGCATCCATCAACTATTTTGCTGACCAGGATGGTTATACCATGGCGGATATGGTGGCCTATGAGAGAAAGCATAATGAAGAAAATGGGGAAGGGGGCCGGGATGGCAGCTCTGATAATTATAGCTGGAACTGCGGTGTGGAGGGACCGACCCGTCGGATGTCGGTGCGTAGGCTCCGGATGCAGCAGCTTTATAATGCCTTTTTGATCCTGATGACCAGCCAGGGTTCTCCCATGATCTACGGGGGAGACGAATGTCTCAACAGCCAGGGGGGCAATAATAACGCCTGGTGTCAGGATAACGAGACCGGTTGGCTGACCTGGTCGACCGGCAAGGACAGCCAGCGCTTGGTGGAGGTAGTGCGCAAGGCTATAGCTTTTCGGAGGGCTCATCCTATGCTGCACAGGCGCAAGCCCCTGCGGATGACCGATTATCAATCCTGCGGCTGCCCGGATTTATCCTACCACAGCGCCCATGCCTGGGTGATGCCCCGGGAGGATCACAGCATCGGTCTCCTCTATTGCGGTTCCTACGCAGAGGATGATTCTATCTATATTGCTTATAACATGTATTGGGAACCCAGAAGCTTCGCCATTCCCCAGCTGAAGGGGAGGATACAATGGTACATCAAGGCAGATACCGGATATGATCAGGTCTTTTATCCGGAGGGGGAGGAGCCCCTGGCGGAGCTGACGGAGGATAAGCAGGTGCTGGTAGGAGCCAGAAGGGTAATGATTCTGACAGGAAGACCAGAGGAGCAGGGAACAATCCGTGTAACCCCAGGGGTGGGTGCTTTGACACCAAACCAATGTTCGGAAAATAATCCGAAAGAGGCTTAGACCGGTAGCCTGGACAAGGGGCAGGGACAGGTAGCTTTGGCAGAACAGAAGAGAGAAATAGAACGGGAGAAATGAGCAATATGTATGGATGGCAGCATTTTAAGACAATTACCATACACCGCTTGCGGGTGATGCGCTATTGCTTTCGAGTGGGGCTTTATTGGCAGGGACTGACCCATGACCTGTCCAAGTATTCCTATACGGAATTTTCCAAGGGTCGGAAGTATTGGCAGGGGGATCAAAGCCCCAACAATGCGGAACGTCGGGATACCGGCGTCTCCCTGTCCTGGCTGCATCACAAGGGAAGAAACAAGCATCATTTTGAATATTGGATCGATTATGGCATCAACTGTGATACGGTGATCAAGGGAGTACCTGTCCCCCGAAAATATGTGGCGGAGATGGTTATGGATCGGATCTCTGCTTCCCAGACTTATCTGGGCAAGAAATATACGAACCAGGCTCCTTATGAATATTACAGGAAGGGGAAGGACAAGCTTTGGTTTGTCCACGACCAAACCAAGGAACAGCTGGAGCTGCTCCTGCGTATGCTGGCAGAGAAGGGAGAAAGAGAGACTCTGCACTATATCAAGGATACTTTTTTGAAGGAAGGAAAACGAGAATGCAATTTTCAGAACGTATGAAATACTTCGGGGAGAATATCTTCACGGATTTGCTGAAAAGGAAGGAGGAGATGGAAAAGTCCGGGAGAAGGGTCACGGATCTGAGCATCGGAGCACCCAATATTCCCCCCTCTGACGCGGTGATAGAGGCCTTGACAGAGGCGGCGGCGGATCGTTCCAATTATATCTATGCCATTAAGGATCAGGATGCCCTGCTGGAAGCGGTGGCAGTCTGGTATCGTCGCCGATATGGAGTAGAGATTGACCCTGAAAGGGAGGTTGTCTCCCTGCTGGGGTCTCAGGAGGGATTGGCTCATTTTGCCCTGGCCACCGTGAATCCGGGAGACCTGGTGCTGGTGCCGGATCCCTGCTATCCTATTTTCGGAGACGGTCCCAGGATTGCCGGGGCTCAGCTTTACTATATGCCCTTGCGTCCGGAAAAGGATTATCTTATTGACTTCGAGGAGATTCCCGACGAGGTGGCGGATCGGGCCAAGGTTATGGTAGTATCCTATCCCAACAACCCCACGGCAGCCCTGGCTCCGGATTGGTGGTATGAAAAATGCATCGCTTTTGCCAAAAAGCATCAGATCCTGGTGCTTCATGACAATGCCTACAGCGAGCTGGTCTTTGACCAGGAGCCTACCGGCAGCTTTTTGCGCTTTCCGGGAGCCCGGGAAATCGGGGTGGAATTCAACTCCCTGTCCAAGACCTATGGCCTGGCCGGAGCCCGCATCGGCTTTTGTATCGGCAATGGGGAGGTGGTAGCTCAGATAGCCAAATTAAAGTCCAACATGGATTATGGCATGTTTCTTCCTATCCAGAAGGCGGCTATTGCGGCTATTACGGGAGATCAATCCTGCGTGGAGACTACCCGGGAAGCTTATCGCAGACGTAGGGACTGCTTCTGCGGCGGCTGCAACCGCATCGGCTGGAAGATGGACCCCAGTCCTGCCACCATGTTTGTCTGGGCGAAGATTCCGGAGGGATTTTCTTCTTCCGAGGATTTTGTAAAGGCTTTACTGACTCGAACCGGAGTTTTGGTCACTCCGGGCAGCGCTTTTGGTCCATCCGGAGAGGGGTATGTGCGGATGGCCCTGGTCAAGGACGAGGAGGAGATGGAGGAAGCGATTGAAAATATGCGCAAAAGCGGGATTTTTGGTTGACGATATCCCTGTTTTGAGATAAATTAATATTGGTTACCGTGTCGAAAGCCCCGGGAGAACCCGAATGGAGGGCGCTGTGTGCCAGTGGCACACGTCTAGCACCGACCGGAGCGGAGCGTAGACGTGG
>CAVJHW010000177.1:0-4230 GCA_963649395.1 Coriobacteriaceae bacterium
TGCTAAAGATGTGCGTGACTATTACAAAGAACAGTTGCGCTATGGAAAATCCGGAAATGAAATTACGAAATCTTTGATAGAACAGAATCAACCTATGTTGTCTGACTCGGACGATGCGCCATTGTTTTGGTTTGCACTTGCAGACACACAGTGGGATATGGGAAGACTTGAGGATTTTGTCAAAGAAAAAGCTTTATATTATATTCGGAAGGAGGCAATGTCGCAATTCGAGAAGAGTGAGGGATCAAGGAGTACCATACGACTAGAAACAATCCGGAGGCTTGAGGAAAAATTGCTATCTCCGCAACCTCCGAAAAAAAAGATTTCGCAACATAGGTTGTATCATTGCCCATGGAAAGTCGGGGACATATACTCGTATCCTCTGAAAAGTGAATATGCGAAAGAAAAACATCTATACGGCTGGTTTTTTCTATTTCAAAAAATAGGAGAAACTCTTTACTACCCGGGACATACGATTCCAATTGTATGGGTTAAAATAGCAAAGCAATATGAGCTTCCAATGGATGAAAAAACATATAACAAGTTAGAATTTGTGCAAACATCGTCGATAAAGTTTGATCCATTTATTGAGGAATTCCATATTGATAGCAGAGGATTAACAGAACAAGACTTCTTGCATAGAATAAATGAAGAAATGAAGAAATTAAAGCTTGATGAGTCGGGGGTTTTACCAGTATACAGAATGGCCCTCATGAATACATCAAGACGCGTTCTTCCTAAAAGTCTAACTTTTTTGGGTAATTTTCAAAACACAGAGGCGCCGAAGGGAGAATTTGTTCCGAGTAATTCGGTTAGCATCCCGAGTTTTCCCTGGAAGTCTATTGAAAAGCTTTTGATTGACCGATATTGTACATATAACTTGAAATTAATTCTTCCGTAGGGGAGGAAGATCATTTGAGGTAGGCAGATACCGGTTGCGCAGGCCTTTGGCTCATGGTACAATGAAGCCATTAAATTCAGAAGGGAAGATGGGTGCATGAATTGCAAGGAAGCCCAGGGCAAGGTGCCGGCCTATTTGAATGGCACCTTGTCCGCTGATGAATTGGAGGAGTTTCTGGCCCATGTCAGAGGATGTTCTGCCTGTTATGAAGAGCTGGAGATCTTCTTCATGATAGACCGTGCCATCCATTACCTGGATACCGAGAATGGCCACTCTTTCAATCTCCGGGAGCTGTTGGAGGAGGATCTGAAGGAGAAGGAACATAGCCTGGTACGCAGGAGGCGAAATAAAAAGCTCCTCGTGGGCTGGTCGCTGGTGACGGCTTTTATGATGGGTCTCATGTTCCTGGATCTGTTTGGTTTCTTCCAGATTTCCAGATTCTTCTGACAGAGAGATTCACCGATTGGATTCCACGATTGCAGCTGTTGACCCGGCTGCTGTCAGGAAAGGATACGTGAAGGGATATATATATGAGAGAAAAATTGCTTTTGATCGACGGACACAGTATTCTGAATCGCGCCTTTTATGGGCTGCCCACTCTAACCAATTCAGAGGGACTGCATACCAATGCGGTATATGGTTTTTTGAATATTTTGTTTAAGATTCTGGAGGAGGAGAAGCCACAGTATATCACTGTGGCTTTTGACCTGCATGTGCCTACCTTCCGCCATGAGATTTATGGGGCCTATAAGGGAACCCGAAAGCCTATGCCGGAGGAGCTGCGAGAGCAGGTTCCCATGCTGAAGCAGGTGTTGGACGCCATGGGAGTAAAGAGGGTGGAGCTGCCGGGCTTTGAGGCGGATGATATCCTGGGAACCCTGGCCAGACGAGGAGAACGGGAGGGATATCAGGTGACCCTGGTATCCGGAGACAGGGATCTGCTGCAGCTGGCAACGGACACGATTTTGGTGCGTATCCCCAAGACCCGCATGGGCAAGACTACGATAGAGGATTACCATACCGCTCAGGTGGTGGAGAAGTATCAGGTGACGCCCCTGCAGATTATCGATCTGAAGGCCTTGATGGGGGATTCCTCGGACAATATCTCCGGCATTCCCGGGGTAGGGGAGAAGACGGCCACGAAGATTATCGGGGAATATGGCAGTATTGAAAATGCCCATGCCCATGTGGAGGAGATTAAGCCCCAAAAGGCTATGGAATCCCTGCGGGATCATTATGATATGGCGCAGCTGTCCAAGACCTTGGCCACCATTCGCACGGATGTTCCTATGGAATGGAGGTATGAGGATGCTAGAATAGGCAGTCTCTATACCCAGGAGGCCTATGAGATTTTCCGCAAGCTTAATTTTAAGAATTTTCTGACCCGCTTCAATGGAACGGGGACGGAGGAGAAGAGGGGGATCTCTGTAAGAATCCTGGAGGATTTCTCAGAGGCAGAGGCTGCCTGCCAGAAGGCGGCCGGGGCGGTGGAAGCGGGAATCTATGCTTTGGTGGGACAGGAGGGTCTGGCAGGGCTTGCCTTGAGCTTGTCTGACAGGGACACCTTCTATTTCCCTGTGGGAGGCTTCCTGACAGAGGATTATCTAAAAACATTGGCCGAGAAGCTGGTGAAGGGAATTTCCAGGGTCAGCACCTTCGATTTGAAGACCTTTTATAAAACTATCTATGGGGATCCTATCTATGGGGAGTCTCTTGCCCCGGATGGAGACAGAAAGGAAATCTTCGATGTGCAGATTGCCGCCTATCTTTTGAATCCCTTGAAAACATCCTATACGTACGATGCCATTGCCAGTGAGTACATGGTAGCGGTCCTTCCTACGGCAGAGGAGATTTTTGGAAAGTCCAAGCTTCCGCCAGTGTCAGCTATGGTTCCTGAGAAGGCAGCAGCTTATGCCGGTCATATTGCTTATGTAGCTTTGAAGGCCAGAGAAATCCTGGAGAGAGATCTGAAGGAAACCCAGATGGAAGATCTCTTTCGTCAGGTGGAGCTGCCCTTAGCCTACACTTTGGCAGATATGGAAGAGGCAGGAATCGAGGTGGCGAAGGATACCCTGGTGGAATATGGCCAGAGGCTGCAGCTTCGCATCCGGGAGGTGGAGGAGAAGATCTATCAGCAGGCAGGAGAGAGCTTCAACCTGAACTCACCCAAGCAGCTGGGAGAGATTCTCTTTGGCAAGCTGCAGCTGCCCGGTGGCAAGAAGACTAAGACCGGTTATTCCACGGCTGCGGAGGTTCTGGAGAAGCTGGCGGCCCAGGCTCCTATTGTGGCCGATATTTTGGAATATCGCCAGCTGGCCAAGCTGAAATCCACTTATGCAGACGGACTGTTGACTTGCATCTCCCAAGACGGCAGGATCCATTCCACCTTCCATCAGACCATTACGGCGACAGGACGCATCAGCAGTACTGAGCCAAACCTTCAGAATATCCCTGTGCGAATGGAACTGGGACGACAGATTCGGAAGGCCTTTGTGGCCAAAGAGGGCTGTGTCTTCCTGGATGCGGATTATTCCCAGATTGAGCTGCGGGTGCTGGCTCATATGTCCGGAGATGAGAAGCTGATCCAGGCCTATCGGGAGGCCCAGGACATCCATAGGATTACGGCTTCCCAGGTCTTCCATGTTCCCTTTGAGGAGGTCACACCCTTGCAAAGGCGCAATGCTAAGGCGGTGAATTTTGGCATTATCTACGGCATCAGCTCCTTTGGACTCAGCCAGGATCTCAGCATCAGCCGCCGGGAGGCAGCAGATTATATTCAGAGATATTTTCAGACTTATCCCAGGATTAAAGCCTTTCTGGACAGCCTGGTAGAGGATGCCAGGGAAAAGGGCTATGTCCGCACCCTGTTCGGGCGGCGACGTCCCATGCCGGAGCTGAAATCCGGCAATTTTATGACCCGATCTTTTGGTGAGCGGGTGGCCATGAATGCCCCTATTCAGGGAACAGCGGCGGATATCATCAAGATCGCCATGGTTCGGGTCAATGAGCGACTGCATAGAGAAGGATACAAAGCCAGACTTCTCCTGCAGGTTCACGATGAGCTCCTGGTGGAATGCCCCCAGGAGGAGGTGGAAGCGGTCAGCAATCTGGTTCGGGAGGAAATGCAGGGAGCAGCAGAGCTCTCTGTGGCTTTGGAAGTAGATATGCATACCGGCGCCAACTGGTACGAGGCAAAATAGGGTTGGTTACAGTGTCAAAAGCCCGAGCCACCGACATGCTCGCATGTCGGTGGGGGAAGGGCTTTATGACACGCACCTCAATGAGGGTGAAGTGGGGCGAAAGCCCCGCGAGAACCCGAATTGAGGGAG
>CAVJHW010000178.1:0-4225 GCA_963649395.1 Coriobacteriaceae bacterium
GTGGAGCGGAGCAGTCGTCTTTCATTCGTGGTGGTGCGGGACAATGCCCAGCATGGGGGCTTATTTTGAAAGCCCCGACAAGCAGCTGGCTTTGACAGAAAGAATATCTTGTAAAAAGCAGCGGCAGAGCATATAATAGGGGCGAAATAATAACTACATGAGGAGATGTTCATTATGTCAAAAGAGATCATCAATACAGATAAGGCACCTGCAGCTATCGGACCCTATGTACAGGCAGTGAAAAGCCAGGGTCTGCTCTTTCTCTCCGGTCAGCTGGGATTCGATATGTCCGATGGCAGTATCCCGGAGGCCGTAGAAGACCAGGCAGCCCATTCCCTGAAGAATCTGGAGTCTATTATGAGGGAAGCGGGAACGGATAAGACCAGGGTTGTGAAGACAACGATCTTTCTGACCGATATCAATGATTTTGCCAAGGTAAATGAGGTATATGGCGCCTTCTTCGAAGGCAGCAATCCGGCTCGCTCCTGCGTGGCTGTAAAGGATCTGCCCAAGGGGGCCAAGGTCGAGATTGAATGCATTGTGGAGGCTTAAGTCCCCTGCAGCATCCTCTCCCTCCTTCCTAGGCCCAGGGATCGGCAGCTTTGGGTATACGCACACCGGTCAGCAGGTATTGTTCCCACAGAAACCATTTGCCATCTGCCCCCCGCTGGCGTAATTTGACAGGACGGGGATCGTCCGCACCGCCGCAGGGAATGAAGAGCTTCTTATAGCCCTTTTCCTGGTCGGAAATATGATTGCTCTCAACAATGAGGGTATAAGGCTCGGTGGGGCTGTAGTTGTTGTCCGGCGTAGAGCCGACAAAATAGGTAAAGGGAAGATAGGTCTTGCCGTCCCGGAAGCGGTCGTTTAGGAAGGAAATATCCTGTCCGTTCAGAGGACGGGGACCCCGCAGCCAGTTCAGCATTTCTGTCCCAATGTTCTTATCCGCTGCGTAGGCGCAGAGGGCAAGAACCGTGAGGGCAGCTGTCTGGAAGGGGGTGGCAAGACTTGCCTCGGGAAGCGTCTGCATCTCGGCCAGGCTTTCCGGCAGGGTAGGAAAACGGAAGGTTTCCCGCTGATTGTCTGAGGCCTGTGCAGGGGTATTGGCCCCTTTTGGGGTTGTATTCTTCAATTTGTCAAAGATACTCATGGCCGATTCCTCCTTTGTAAAATGGTTGGTTACAGGGTCAAGGCCTTGAGAGGCCCCTGATGCTTCTTTCTTCCTTATTGATACTTCTCTGCCAGTTGGTAAAAGGCTTCCGTCAGCTCCTCTCCGGCATCGATGGGGGCATAGATGGAATTGCCATCTGCAAATTCAAACTGGGTGGTGTATGTGGTTTCGTCCAGGGCAAATTCGCCGTCGTCCTCTGGCTCTTCGTATTGCAGAACCCGGTTGACAAGCTGCTGCTCCTCTACGATAGCAAATATCTTCTCCGCAGATTCCCTATCGATTCGTTGACCCTCTGCCTCTATAGGCCCTACGCTGTCGTCAATTGCGGCATTGAAGGAAAGAAAGTAGCTATCCGCCTCTTTTTCCAGATGAAAAGAGTAGGAGTAGAAAGGGGTCATACACTGCCTGGTGACAGATATCCCCCGAATGGTTTCCGCCTCTGCCGTCTTGTAATGCCTGTTGGCCAGGTCATAGAGGTAATCCAATGCCCTATCGCCGAGGGAGGTATTCTTTTCTATCTTCTTTCCATCGGAAAAGGTCATTCCGGAGCTCTGGGAGGATGCGTCAGAGATAGGAAGGAAACGTAAGGGATTACGGGTTCTCGCAAGCCTGGCTATCTCACCCTCCTCACGAATGACTGCGAGAAATTCCTCCGCCTCCTCGGTTGGTATGGGGAAAGAGGAGAAGGAGGTGTAATGCTCACTTTGCTCCCCTACCCGACAGTTTGCGGAAAAGAACCAGCTGTCTCCTTGCTTATACAGACCGAAGGAATAGACGGGGATGCTTTCTGTTCCGTAATAAGCGGTATTGATCAAAACGATATCATCGGCGGTATAATTTGCGCCCTTGTCACAGCCGAGGAGACTGATAAAAAATGATAGCAATGCCAAAACCGTCACCGCCTTTCTCCAGTGCTGATAGCCCTTTCTTCGTCCACTTTTCTTACCACAGATATCACAGCATTTTCTATCAAACCGTCCCACAGTAAGCTCCCTCCCCCCTATCCTTGATTGGCTATTCCCTGTCTCGATGGCCGGTTATCCGAGTTCCTTGCGCACTTGTCCGGTCAATATCCGCGCCTTGGTGTAAGCACTTAACCCGGCTGTTTTCCCTTGCTTTCTAATGCAACTATAGCATAAACCTCCGCATTCGGCAACGCTTATTAGAGAGTGGAAGGTATGGGTCTTGTTCAAAGAAGATTAACAAACAAGGGCAATATAATTTGGCGAATATGGAAATTGATTGTACGCTGTTTCCTTGATATAATGAACGTGTGATTGAATAATAATCTAACGATTGAATAAATATAAGGCAGACGGGAAGGATTTTTGAGGGAGAGAAAACATATGAAGAAAAAACAAATTTACAAATGGCTTGCATTGGCACTTACTGTAACCATGGTAACAGATGTGATTCCGACTTTTGCCTTTCCGACAGAGGCTGCATCAAACGAGATAGGGGAGGAGCTTTTATGGCCGGAAGGCGAAGACCTTCCTTCAAATCCTCCAGACATGGAATCGTTGCAAATCGGCAATGGTATTACACCAGAGGATATTGTCTCTGAAATACCTGAGGAGGAGACTGATTTCGAGGATTCTGAAGCACCTATTCTGGAGGAGATAGACGGAAAACGAGAAGAGAACATCAAGCATTTTCTGACTGCAGAGCATACCTATCTGGCGGCCGTTTACCCCTCCGCCGTGCACTATGAAGAGGATGGAGTCTGGAAGGACATTGATAATACCTTGCAGCTGCAGGAAAGCGGTGAAGAAACCTACTATGAAAATACAGCTTCCGACACCCACATCCGCTTTGCAGCCCAGGCAGGGGCAGATACAGACGCCCTGGTTTCTGTAGAAAGAAATGGTCTTACCCTCGCCTGGGGTCTCGCTCCTCCTAATTCTTCCTCCGAGCCGATTCCGTCTTTGGAAGAGGAGGATGGAGAAAATGGGGAGATGGAGACAGGGTTAGAATCTGTCACAAATACAGTCTCGCCGGATGAAATGGGAATTGATTCGCAGCAAAGCCAGGAAACTGAGGCCATCCAGGAAGTCCAAGAGGAACAAATACCAGCAGACGAGTTGGCATCGGCTGCTATTGCGAATGTCGATGCCAACTCGGAGATGGAAAATACAAGCCCCACTCCCTTTCAAGTGCTGCATCCGCAGGAAACCAATGTCATTTCTTTGGAGGAAGATGGCATTTCTTCAAGGCATGCCCTATCCGAGGATGCAGCAACTATGTACGGACTCTCAACGGATATGGAGACAGAATCTCTTCCGGAAGATGAGGAGTCTATCCGCGCCTACAACGAGGTGTATACCCAACTGCCCAATCTGACCTCCGCCGGTACCTATCAGGAGATCTTACCCGATATCGATCTGACCTATCTGGTCTCCTCCCACACAGTGAAGGAGTACATCACCCTGCATTCGGTCTCGGCGGCCTCTCAATCTCTGATCTTTTCCATTCAGCACCAGGGACTTTCTCTGACCCTCACAGAGGATGGCAGAATAGAAGCTCATCCTGTGGGAAAACCAGAGGAAGTAAGCTTTGAATTCCCTGCCCCTTATATGTATGATGCGGAGGGAGCGGAATCTCAGCAGGTATCCTACAGCCTGCAGGCAGGCGCAAATGAAAGCCTTCTGACCATACGGCCAGATCAGGATTGGCTGACGGCAGAAGAACGGGTCTATCCGGTGGTCATTGATCCCGGAACAGAGACTGATCGCCGCACCACCAGTATCCAGGACACCTTTGTACAGAGCAAGTATCCCAATCAGACCGGTCTGGCTCAGAATGGTTCCTTCTATATAGGAAGCACCCATAGCGGCTGGCGCCGCCTCCACTACGCATGAAAGCCGACTGCTCCGCACTACGTGCTCCCGCAGTCGCCGCCGGTATCAACAATCCGCCCTATCGGGCTACTTGTCGATACCGGCTTGCCCGTCCGATATCCACAAGCTGTGGTATGCCCCCAAGGGGACTAGCGTTGCGTCGCGAGCATCCCACAGCTTGTGTCTGCCGTCCGGGGCTTTCAACGTAAATTCTTAC
>CAVJHW010000179.1:0-4155 GCA_963649395.1 Coriobacteriaceae bacterium
TTTATGAGGAGCCGGAGCTTTTGGAGGAATTCTTCCAGAAGATGGCAGATTATAAGATCGAGTCCATCGGAAAGATTTTCCAATATTACGGACGGGTGGATGGGGTACTCTATCACGATGACTGGGGAACCCAGCGCGCTGGTTTCTTCTCCAACGAGATGTTCCGGGAACAGCTGATGCCTGCTACCGGCCGGATGATCAAATATATCAAGGATCAGGGCAAGTTTGTAGAGTTGCATTCCTGCGGAAAAAACATCCAATACGTACCGGAGATGATCGAGATGGGCATTGATATGTGGACACCTCAAAGCGTGATTAATGATCCGGATGAATTGTATGAAACATATGGGGATCAGATGACCTTTGCCTTCTTCGTGCCTGTAGCACCAGAGGCCACTGAGGCGGAGATCCGCAAGATTGTCCGGGATTTCGTGGATCATTATGGAGCCAAGGGGCGTTGTATGCCCTGTTTCATGACCGACATGGCCAATCCCAAGCAGGGGATCGTAGCTCATGAGGAGCTCTATCATTATTCCCTGGAATATTACAACAAGCTGTATCACAGAGACTGATGTCAGGAAAGAATGAGGGAATTGCCTATGAATCTTCGAGAAAATGCTATGGCAATCTACGAGCACCGACAGCCGGATTATTATTTTGATCTGATGCGAGCCATTGAACTGGTTCCGGATCCGGTCTTGATGGGAGAGATCCCGCCCCAGGATGGGCTGGAGCATAAGGATTCCTGGGGGACGGTCTATATCTTCAAGCCCGGGGCTCCGGGTCCCCACCCCCATGTAACCAAGGAAAATGCGGTTATTAAGGATATTGAGAAATGGAAGGACCAGCTCCAGGTTCCCTGTCTGGATCATCTGGATTGGTCCCTGGCCTGTCAGGTGGCAGAGGGGGTAAACCGGGAGGAACGCTTCGTGGGCTTCATGTTCGGCGGAGGCCTCTTCGAGCGAACCCACCACCTGATGGGGATGGAATATGCCCTGATGAACTATCTGGAATATCCGGAGGAGATGGCCGGTCTCTTACGGGAAATTGCGGAATATAAGAAAAAATACATTCGTCTGGCAGCGGAAAAGTTCCATCCGGATATTATCTTCTACCATGACGACTGGGGTTCCAAACGCAGTACCTTCCTGTCTCCGGAAACCTGGCGAGAAATGATCAAGCCCCTGCAAAAGGAAATCGCAGATACCATTCATGAATGTGGAATGATCTACATGCACCACGCCGACTGCTTCTGCCAGCCACTGGTGAAGGACATGGTGGAGATAGGCGTGGATATCTGGCAGGGAGTTATCGCCCAGAATGATATTGTCAAGATTCAAGAGGTTACAGAAGGCAAGCTGGCCATGGTGGGAGGCATAGATGCCCCCAAGATAGACATTGATATGATTTCTGAGGAAGCCATCCGGGCGGAGGTGCGCCGGGCGATCGACACCTATTGTCCGGCAGGACGCTTCTATCCCGGCATCCCCAATGGGGTATGCTATAGAGAATGGAATAATTCCATCGTGGTGGATGAATTGGAACGCTATGGACGTGAGTTCGCAGAGGAACATCCCATTGTACAATAGGCTTTGGGAGTCTCCGACAGGTCATCTATAGATAGACACTATAAAAGTCGGTCTGGGCGTCAAAAAACCCAGACCGATGTTTATTGCAAACTGGTGAGAAAGTCGATTGCTTCATAGACAGTCGAAAAGGTCAGGCAGTTCTGGCAAAGCCAGCGGTTCCCCCCAGGCGTGGGCTTGCCGCTGGCTTTCAAGGTTGTGCCACATATGGGGCGGGATTCTTTTTGTCACAAGCCAGGCATCGCTTCCTCCACCACAACCCGACAGCGTTTTTTGTGAAAAGCGATGCCGTAGTAGAGCAGCTTGTCCCGCCCGTCATGGATCAGGTATTCCGCATATCTCCGATCCCGAATCTGTGCAATCGCTTCTTCACAGGCCTGGCTCAAGCCGGACGCCTCTCTTGCATCTTTCAGTTCAAGGATAATTCCCGCATCCAGATCCTCTGGCTCGATAATAATATCCGCGAATCCTTCACCGGTTTCTACGTTCGCTCTTACCAGCCAATCGGAATTCTCGGTCAAAAGCCCCACCAGAAGGGTATGGTAGAAATTTCCCTTTTCCTTTTCTGGCGCTTTTGTATCGAAAACACGGATGGAATGATGCAACGTTTGGTTCAGATATTCCTCGATTGCCTCGGTATTTCCTTCTTCCAAGGAATTCCAGAAGACCGTCAGCTGATCTGTGTTGTAGAGAACCTTATCCTTGAACCATTCCTGAATCTGGAGCTTATAGACCTCCCGAACTTCCTTGTTCGGAATGGTTAGCAGATAAGATCCATCCTCTGTCCTTCCTGCCTGGGTCAGATACCCGGTTGTGAATAAGACGCTCCATACATTCTCAATTGTCTTATCGATTTCGTCATAGGTCAATTCCAGACAGATATGTTTTTTAATCTGTTCGCCTGCAAGGAGGCGTTCGATTTCATCCTTTGTTGTTTTATTGGCCATCGCAATGAAGCGTTTTACAAGGGCATTGCCGCCGGTATTGATCCGGTAGGACTGCGGTTTTGCCTCAGGATCATAGCAAAGCCTGTCTGCATGATTGATTACATCCCAGGGACAATAGACATTTGCATTTCCAAAGCGATAGCCATCGTACCATTCCCTGGTTTCTGTAAGATGCCCCTCCAAATGATAGGCTTTCAGGAGTTTTTTAACTTCCTCCTCGGTGAAGCCGAATTGCTCAGCGAATCTGGCATCTGTGATAGATAGAACTTTGAGATTATTCCATCCGGTAAATATGCTTTCCCTTGAGACTCCCAGACATCCGGTCAAAACAGCGAATTGCAGGCATTCATTGGTGTGCAATGCACTTCCAAATAATGCGCGAAGGAAAGATACCATTTCCCGATAATACCCATTTTGGTAGGCCTTATCCAGGGGAACATCGTAGTCATCGATCAGGATAATCGTTCTCTTCCTGTAATGGCGAGACAGCAACTCCGATAAGGTTTGCAAGACGGATTCCAGCGTGTCCTCATCCATTCGATAGTTTCCGTCCTGTATCTGAAGCAGGGCAGAGTAGCGCACCTTTTCGTTCTCTGTTAAGTTGTCGCTATCCCTCAGAAAAGAGAATCGCTCTGCCTCCAGAGCAAGCAGTCGGATTAGCTTCGACTTAGCTTTTTGGAAGCAGTCTCCTTCTATCTCCTTCAAGGTAAGAAATATTACAGGGAATTTTCCCATATACTTTTCGCACAGATCGGTTCGGTGAGAAATAGAAAGACCATCAAACAAGGCAGGTTCGGTGCCGATTTCAAAAAAGCAGCGCAGCATGCTCATGTTCAGGGTCTTCCCAAATCTGTGGGGTCTGGTAAATAAATTCACTTTTCCCCATCCTTCCAGGAGCTGCTCAATTAGTTTCGTTTTATCAATATAGAAAAAACCTTCTTCCCTGATTTCCTTAAAAAGGTCAATGCCAACCGGTAATTTAGCTTTTTCGTCCACTTCCTGTATCCTCCTTCCATGGCTCTTTGCCCGATGTTTATTGCAAACTGGTGAGAAAGTCGATTGCTTCGTAGACAGTCGAAAAGGTCAGGCAGTTCTGGCATAGCCAGCGGTTTCGCACGTCCGTATCCTCCAAGGTGGGGAGTCCTTGCTGGAGCAAATTAGAAAGAGTCTTTCTTGCATTGGTAACCGCAGTTGGGTAATTCTGTGCGATCTTCGCTGTTACCGCAGCGTCTCCTTTTTGGTAATTCGGTTCTTTGGTAAGCAAACGATCTATCACCCGCTGCTTTTCAGCGACGGTTTGGATCGATGGCGCATACAGCTCATAATGCAGTATCAGCCAATATTCGATGCACCCGGTCGTCATCAGTAGCCGGATCCTAATTCCAGGTCTTTTGCGCAGGGAGCGGAGGCGCTTGATGATTTTTATCCGAGCGTCCCACAGTGCAACATCCTTTGTTTCTACGTCAAAAAAGAACCAAAGTTCGTCTGTTACCTCGGCATTATCCCGGTATTTCTTGTCCTTTTTGAATTTGTTATCCGCCTCCTCAAAAAGGCCGGTGGAACTTGGCCGTTTGATGGAAGCGACATCTCTGAAGGCTTTTTTTAGAAAGTCTGTATAGACC
>CAVJHW010000180.1:0-4095 GCA_963649395.1 Coriobacteriaceae bacterium
GGGGAATAAAAGCTGTGAATTTGGCCATATGATTCTGGTGCCTGGAGGAAAACGGTGCTATTGCGGCAAAGAAGGCTGTATTGACAGCTATTGTGCGGCCTCTCAGCTGTCAGCAGATAATCTGGAAGATTTCTTTCGGCAGCTGAGGGAAGGGTCGCCCTCCGCCCGTGCCAGGTGGAAGAAATATATCCATTATCTTGGCATTGTGGTTTCCAATCTCCGGGTGGCTTTCGATTGTGAGATTATACTAGGAGGCTATGTAGGTGGATATTTGCAAGACTATATGACAGAGATGGAAGAGTCTGTTATGGAACAGGATATTTTTGATTTGGATGCCTCCTTTCTGCATGTGGGGAGGTACAAATGGGAGGCGTCTGCCTATGGAATTGCTCTCCAGATCATTCGGAATTATTTGACCGGAATCGATGGGACACAGCGTTGACTTTTGCTGTCAGAATACGTTATAGTTAGGTCGATAGAAAGTGCCGGGAAGAGGGTAAGCCAGTTGAAAAATATAACGATTAAAGAGATTGCAGAGCGAGCACAGGTGTCCAGGGGAACGGTAGACCGGGTGCTCAATCACCGGGGAGACGTAAGGGAAGAAACCCGTCAGAAGGTTCTCAAGATCCTTGAGGAGGTAAAGTATACGCCCAACGTAGCGGCCCGAGCCTTGAAGTCCCAAGACAAAAACCTTGTCATCGGTATTCTTGTATCTCCCGCATCCAATGCCTATGGTCAGAGAGTGCGCAGGGGTGTTGAGTATGCCAAGGAGGAATGTACCCGTTATGGAGTAGGACTTCAAATCTATGAGATGAAGGAATTCAGTATCCCGGCTCAGCTGGAACAGCTACAGAGAGTGGAAGCAGACAGCCCCAGCGCTCTGGCTTTGGCTCCTATGGAGGACGATGCGATACAGAAATATCTGGAGAAGCTTGCCGACAAAATGCCCCTGGCCTTCTATAATACGAGACTGGAGCATATAGATCATCTCTGTTATATTGGCCAGGATTCAGAAGCCTGTGGGCGTGTGGCCGGTCAGCTGCTGGGTATGCTGTCTCAGGGACAGGGAGCTACCATGATGCTCCTGGGATACCGCATGATCAAGGCTCATCTGGGGCGGCTGAAGGGATTTCGCCAATATCTGGAGGATTTCCTGCCAGGCATGAATTTGGTGGCAGAGTATGAGACACGAGAGAATGTAGAAAGAACAAAAGAGCTGTGTAAAAAAGCCTTTGAAGAGTATCCTATAAGAAATATTTTCATTTCCGGCGGAGGAATTGATGGCCTGGGAGAGTTTCTGCTGGAAGAGGGGCTCATTGGCAAGGTGAATGTGGTTTGTACCGATTATATTTGCAGGACGGTAGAATTTTTAAAGAAAAATATTATTCAGTTTGCCATAGGTCAGCAGCCTTTTGAGCAGGGCTACTATCCCATTAAAATCCTGATGGACTACCTTTTGGCGGGCACCCGTCCCCAAAGTCCGGCCATTTATACGAATTTGGATATCAGGGTGAAGGAAAATATAGATTGCAATTTTTTCCCTTTACATAGAGCTGAGAATGTGTTAGAATGAAAAACCGTGGGAGATTTCCCGCATCCTTGTTTCCTGTCTTGAGCAGGAAGCCAAAAGACCAGAAGGAGGAAAGCAGCATGAACAAGTATGAATTAGCGTTAGTTGTGAGTGCCAAACTGGAAGACGAGGAAAGAGCAGCCGTTGTTGAGAAGGCAAAGGGCTACATCACTCGCTACAATGGCGTCATTTCTGAGGTTGAAGAGTGGGGCAAGAAGAGACTTGCTTACGAGATTCAGCATCAGCGCGAAGGCTTCTACTATTTTATTCAGTTTGAAGCAGATGCATCCTGTCCGGCGGAAGTTGAGAGACATGCCCGTATTATGGACAATGTATTGAGATACCTGGTTGTACGCAAGGACGCCAAGTAAGAGGTTTTCGATTGGATAATACCGTTGTAGAAGGAGGACAAGCAGATGGCATTCGATAACAAAGAAAGAGAAGATGCTCCGGTCAGGAAGAGAACACCCCGCAGAAGAAGAAAAGTATGTGTATTCTGCGGCAAGGATAATACCATTGATTACAAGGACGCAGGCAAGCTGAGAAGATATATTTCTGAGAGAGGTAAGATCCTTCCCAGAAGAGTGACAGGAAACTGTGCAAAGCATCAGCGTGCGGTTACTCTGGCAGTAAAGCGTGCTCGTCATATGGCAATCCTGCCTTACGTAGACGATTGATTCAAATTGCAATAACAAAGGGCTCCGGCTTCAGAAGTGATTCTGTGCCGGAGCCTTTTATATATACTCTTTATCAGGTATTCTTCATGATTACCGTTTCCACAATATCAGCGGTATGCTCGCAGGCATCAATGCAATCCTCCAGATATTTGAAGATGTCCCGCCAAACAATGATCTCCACCGGATCCGCGGTGGTGGTATGGAGGGTACGCATGGATTCAAAATAGAGGCGGTCCCCCTCCTCTTCCAGTTGGTTGATACCGATGAGGCATTGAAGCAGCTCCTGGGATTTGCGGAAATTGGGGAATTCCTCCATGGTTTTGCGAACCATCTTGCAGCAGCGAATGGCCAGTTTGGCGAAGCGTATGGCTTCCGGCCGGATAGTTTTCACATCACAGATATAGATGCGGAGAACTACATCCTCCAGCTTGTCGGTGATATCATCCAAATATTGGCTGATGGCAATAATATCCTCCCGCTCAATGGGGGTGATGAAGGCTTTCATCAGCTCCTGCATGAGGGCGTGTTTCTTCACGTCTGCGGAATGTTCTACGGAATGAATCTCGTCAATGCTTTCCCCCAGCCGAATCGGATCAAAGTGTTCCACCACTCGTTCCAGGATCTTGGCGGCTTCCACCGCATAGTTGGCGCAGGCGACAAAATTATCAAAATAGATGATATCGCTTTTCTTGGACATTGGTATACCTCTTTCTTGTAGATTGGAATTGGTTGAATGGATTCTATGGTCCTGTGAGTCCCTTCGCTCCGGCATTTTGAATCCGGCATTTAGAATATGGCCATAAACAGCTTGGCCATCAGGAAACCGATGGCACCGCAGCCGGGGAAGGTCAATACCCAGGTGAGGACCATATCCTTGACCACCCGCAGGTTGATGGCTGAAATCCTCTTCACGGCTCCCACTCCCATGATAGCTGTTGTCTTGGTATGGGTTGTGCTGACGGGAATTCCGAAGATAGAGGACAGGAGAAGGCAGAGGGAGGCGGCAATATCTGCCGAAAAACCCTGGTATTTCTCCAGCTTCACCATGTCCATGCCTACGGATTTGATGATTTTCTTGCCGCCTACGCTGGTTCCCAGTCCCATCACCACGGAGCACAGAACCATCATCCATACCGGAAGGATTACACCGGCGGTGGTATCCTGCCCATTTACCAGAAAGACACCCAGAAGAAGCACGCCCATAAACTTCTGCCCATCCTGGGCGCCATGCATGAAGGCAGTCATGGAAGCTCCTGCGATCTGGGCGTATTTGAAGAATTCGTCTGTTTTCCGGCGGTTAAGATTCCGGCAGAGAAAGGTGGTAATGCGGCAGACGATAAAGCCCAAGGCAAAGCCTAAGGCAGCCGACAGAACCAGGCCGTAGATAACCTTGATCCATTCACTGCCATTGATGCCTCGAATGCTATTTTGCAGGGCAATAGCCGCTCCGGACAGCCCGGCGATAAGGGCATGACTTTCACTGGTGGGAATGCCAAAGTACCAGGCGGCCACGGCCCAGACTACAATGGCTACCAGGGCGGCACACAGGGCTACCAGGGCGCTCTCGTTATTGCCCTGAAAATTCACCATATCCTTGATGGTCATGGCAACAGAGGCATTGAACATAGTCATGACGGACACACCCATAAAGTTAAATACTGCGGCCATAAGAATGGCAGGCTTGGCTTCCATGCATCGGGTGGTGACACAGGTGGCGATGGCATTGGGGGCATCCGTCCAACCATTGACGAATATGACCGCAAGAGTTAAAATGACAGATATCATCAGCATTGGATTCGTTGTGACTTGTCCCCAGAAGGCAGCGAATGTAATATCCATGATAGTTGT
>CAVJHW010000181.1:0-4063 GCA_963649395.1 Coriobacteriaceae bacterium
TTCTCGCGGGGCTTTCGCCCCACTTCACCCTCATTGAGGGGCGTGTCATAAAGCCCTTCCCCCACCGACATGCGAGCATGTCGTGGGCTCAGGCTTTTGACACTGTAACCAATATTATGAGACCACGGAATTTGTGCAGACACTGTCTGCACAAATTCCCGATCAGGGTATGTCGCGGCAAATTTCGCCATATACTTTAGATTGCGGGCGGAATAGCCTTTGCTCTCCGGGAAATCCATTCGTATATCGGTAGCAAGGTTATCAATGAATTTGTTTCCCCACGATTTATGCTCATTGATAACACAACCGATATCATGGTAAAGCAGCAGCATATCTGCGTTCGCATGAACCACAGCACGATATTGTGCAGCCTTTATTTCTCGCTTTATATCTTCAACGATGGAGATATACTCCGATGAATTCATTAACACATGCTTCGCCTCGCTTTCGGTATAATCTATGTCACTTTTTAACAATAATACGCAGCTTGCCAGCATCCTTGCCCTTGGTATACCCGCCAATCAGCTCGCTGACCTTCTGACGGAAAGCCTGTTCATCCAGAGGCGGCAGTATCGTCAGCTTCTCGATCAGATCATCTGCATCCACAACCACCGGTTCAAATCCCTTGAGCAGCGCCTGAATTGAAATCGTATCCAACAGAGATTTTGTCCACTCCTCAAGCAGTGAATCCAGACGGGAGGACATGCCTGTATAGAGACCGCAGAACTTTTCCAAATGATTTCGGATTAGAGCCTTCTGCTCCGGTGTTTAGAAGTCGATTTTAATTCTATCATACAAGTGCGAGACTTTCCAGTTTTTGTGCGTGAATAAACACTTTTGAATGTCCGTTTTGCCAATTATCAGACTTGAGGTTTTTTATCACTTGACACGTCCTTAGACATACGCATCATGGCAAAAAAAGAAGCACCTTTTTCAGATGCTTCTCTTAGATATCAGAATGTGCGATACAATAAAGGTCATAATAATGACGAGAGTATCTGCCCGGCTATTGCAAAGTAAACCCCCATGCTGCACGCTGTCCCGCACCACCACGGATGAAAGCCAGCTGCTCCTCCAGATCAGTGCGGTTACCTCCGGCACTGTAGATGCACATGAGGTTTAGGGGCATGTCGTGACTGATCACTAACCACTGATCACTAACCACTAACCACTCATCACCGCCCCTTGCCCTTCCTCTGAATGGCTTTGACCAGCTCCATAATGGGAATGATCAGGAAGGCCAATCCCAGAGCTACCGCATATTCCTTGAATTCAATGGTGGTGAACTCAAAAACATTGGCTATCACCGGTACCTCGATCACCACGGTGGTCAGAATCAGGGAAATGATCATGGCCCCATAGAGGAAGATGTTGTGGCTGCCCATGGTGAAAATAGAGCCCCTGCGGCTGCGCATATTCAGAGAATGGAAGATTTCCACCATAGACAGGGTCAGGAAGGCCATGGTGGTACCGTCCGGACTATTGACGAACTCCCAAACGCCGCTTTCTATATAATGTCCCACAATATAAGAGATCAAAACCAGCACAGTGACAATAAAGCCCTGGAAGAATACATCAAATCCCATTCCTCCGGCAAATACTCCTTCTTTGGGATTCCTGGGCTTTCTCTTCATAATGTCTGACTCGCTCTTCTCCATGCCCAGGGCCAGAGCCGGGAAGCAGTCGGTAATCAGGTTGATCCAGAGAAGATGAACCGGTTCCAATATCGTGAAGCCCAGCATGGTGGCAAAGAAGATGGCCAGCACCTCCGCCAGGTTGGAGGACAGGAGGAATTGGATGGCCTTCCGAATGTTGTCGTAGATACGGCGGCCCTCCTCCACAGCGGATACGATGGTTGCAAAGTTATCATCCGCCAGCACCATATCCGCCACATTTTTGGTGACATCGGTTCCGGTAATTCCCATTCCTACACCGATGTCGGCACTCTTGATGGAGGGAGCGTCATTGACGCCGTCGCCCGTCATGGCTGTAATCATCCCCTTGGCCTTCCAGCCATTTACAATACGGACCTTGTGCTCCGGCTGCACCCGGGCATAGACGGAGAATTCCTCGATTCTTCGGCTGAACTCCTCCTCGCTGAGCTCATTCAACTGGGCCCCGGTGATGGCCTGACTCTCATCAGAGATAATCCCCAACTCCTTGCCGATGGCGATGGCCGTATCTCTGTGGTCCCCGGTAATCATGATAGGACGGATACCGGCTTCCCGGCATTCCACAATAGCTGCCCCAACCTCCGGACGGACGGGGTCGATCATGCCGGACAAACCGATATAGGTCAGGTCCTGCTCCAGGACTTCCGCCTCCATGGTCTCCGGCAGGCTCTTCCATTCCCGTTTTGCCGCGCAAAGAACTCGAAGGGCTTTGTCTGCCATAGTTTTGTTGGCGGCCAGAATCTCCTCTCGAATCTCATCCGTCAAAGGCACAGGTTTTCCGCCCTTCATGGCATGGGTACATTTCTTCAAGACCTCATCCGGAGCCCCCTTGGTATATTGAAGGATAATCCCCGCCTCCGTTTGGTGCAGGGTGGACATCATCTTTCGCATGGAATCAAAGGGAGCCTCTCCCACGCGGGGATATTTTTCCTTTAGTTTGGTTTTTTCCAAGCCATTCTTGGCAGCATCGTTGACCAGGGCGCATTCGGTAGGTTCTCCTGTCGCCTGCCCTTCCTGGGGATCCCATTCGGCATCTGAGCAAAGAGCCATGGCCAGCTCCAGTTCTTCTTCCTCCTCCCCTGCGTGTTCCACCACCGTCATCTTATTCTGGGTCAGGGTTCCGGTTTTATCGGAACAGATAATCTGGGTACAGCCCAGAGTCTCCACCGCCGTAAGCTTGCGGATAATGGCATTCTTGCGAGACATATTGGTGACACCAATGGATAGAACGATGGTTACCACTGCCACCAGGCCCTCCGGAATGGCTGCCACCGCCAGAGAAACTGCTACCATGAAGCTGTTGAGAATAGCCTCTCCGCTAAATCCCGACCGCACCAGCCCCACGGCAAAGATAATCAGACAGATGCCGATGACCAGGGCAGTCAATATCTTACTGAGCTGGTTCAGCTTGAGCTGCAAGGGGGTCTCCTCCTCCTTGGCCTGGGCCAGCGCTGAGGCAATCTTGCCCATTTCCGTATTCATACCGGTACCGGTGATGACTGCCTTTCCTCGTCCGTATACTACCGTGGATCCCATGTAAACCATATTTTTACGGTCTCCCAGAGGAATGTCCTTCTCCTGGCCCAGACCCAAGAGGTTCATGACCTTATTCACCGGCACCGACTCTCCCGTCAGTGCAGCTTCCTCTATCTTCATGCTGGCGCTTTCGATAATCCTGCCATCCGCCGGAACTGCATCTCCTGCCTCCAGGATCACAATATCCCCGGGAACCAGCTCCTCGCTGCGCAGGGTCACCTGCTTGCCATCCCGCAAAACCTTGCTGGTAGCCGCCGCAATCTCCTGCAAGGCCGCAATGGCAGCCTCCGCCTTGCTCTCCTGGACCACTCCCAGCACCGCATTGATCACCACCACCGCCATGATGATAATGACATCCGCGAAGGATTCCCCTTCATAAAAGGACGTAATGCCGGAAATCACCGCTGCAACCACCAGAATGATAATCATGGGGTCCGCCAGCTCCCCCAGGAATTTCTTCAGAAGGGAATCCTTCTTCCCCTCCTCCAGCCGGTTCTTTCCCACCTGAGACAAACGCTGTTCCGCCTCAGAAGTCGACAAACCCTCCGGGGAAGAATGCTGCTCCTGCAGCACCTCTTCACAGGTCTTCAGATACTCTTTCAAATCTTCCTCCTCTCTGCGCGCCAATCCACGCACCCATCAACCATAAACTGCCTTGCACAGAGACGTTGCGTCGCGAGCTCGCCCATCTGTATATCCGCCGTCCGGGGCTTTCCACAGCCTATTATGAAAGCCAGCTGCTCCGCACTTCGTGCTCCCGCAGCTGCCGCCGGTATCCGCAATCCGGGCTTTCGCCCTCCTTGCGGATATCGGCTTGCCCGTCCGATATCCACAAGCTGTGGTATGCGAGCATC
>CAVJHW010000182.1:0-4041 GCA_963649395.1 Coriobacteriaceae bacterium
GATAATAACTGGTCTGCTTGACCTGGTCATGCTTTTGCAAAAGGAGCAGGGCCGGGTGGCAGACCTGTTCTGGTTTGAAGATTCCTGTGCCGTAATTCAGCAGATATTCCAGCCCATAGTCATTAAAGCGAAAATACCAGCGGGTGCTGTCCTTTTTTTTGCCGAATTCAATGGCGTAGACGGCCTGCTTGAAATAAACACTCAATTCTCGAAGGCCGGTGAATTCCCGGCTGCAGCCGGCGATCATCAATCCGTCTCGGACCAAATAGGCCAGGGACTGGTAGAAATCATAGATTTTGTCCAGGCCATAGAGGGACAGGTTGATCAACATCACTACATTTCCCTGATGTTCCACGGCACAGGCTCCCCGCCACCGCTCCTCCACCTGAGAGATCAGATAGGGCGGGTAGAGCTCCTTTTTCAGGCGGTGCTCCGGGAGATAGTAAAGCATCATATAGGTATGGTCATCTGCCCAGCCGGTATTTTGGGTCAGGCGGTTGATATCCCTGGAATGGGGAACCTTGCCTGCCAGACTGCTGGACAGGAAGGAATGCAGGTGGGTCTGCACCGAGGAGGTGAATTGAAAGGATCCGAAGCGCTGCAGCAGCAATTCCACGAATTCCGCCAGCTTGGACAGGATCAGCTCCTCCCGATCCGAATAAGAGATATCCTCGATCCCGGCGATCAAACGTCCGCAATATTTCCCCCCATAGCGAAAATTATAGAGCTTATAGTTCCTGTCATAGTCAAAATCAAAGATGCCCCGGGCTGTCTCCAGGTTCCGCATATGGGGATTGGAGATGATATCATTGACGGTATCCAGATTGATCTGTACATCGTCCTCAAAGAGGGCAAAGGGAGAGTTGACTTTATGGGCCGAGGCCACAATGGTGAATTGATTGTCCACCAGACAGACCGGCAGGTGAAAATGCTGATAGGTCTGCTGGATCAGGGTTCGGTAATCCTGATATTTCTCTACAATCTGGAGACAGGAATTCTCCCACTCATCATAGTAGTCATAGATATTTTGCAAATCGTTATAGACCTCCCAGGCCTTTACATCCGGGGACAGGATAAAGAGGGTAGTAGAATCCGGTTCTGTCAGCTGCGGCCGGTGATAGCAGAGATAGGTACCGGCTCCTACGGAGATGGTCTCTTCGTTCAGAAGATAGAGATAGGCGCTCCTGGTCTTGCCGGTCTTCTCCTTGGTTGGACTTTCCTCCTGGAGACTTGCCTGGGAGGCATCATAATATCTGGGACGGCCTAATTCCGACTCTGGCTTTGGGGGTTTGATATATTCAAGCGAATATTTTTTCGACAAATTACGATAGATGGCATCTGCATTTAATTTCATATAGTACCTCCGCTCACTCTTCCCTGTACAGTGCACACTACACATTGTAGTGTCGGAAGGGCCAAAAGTCAATTGTTTTGACGGATTTACGAAAACCTCTTTTTACCCTATAATGTGGTTAAATCAATTTTTGGTAACCCATTACTACTCTATACACATTTTAGGAAGGACAGAGTGTCAAAGCTCTGTCCTTTCTTTCTGTGCAAACACTAATTGCAAAATCCCCGTAAAGTGTTTACAATAGATGAGACTGAATATGGAAAGGAACCTTACTCCATGAGAGAACGACTGAAGCAAAAGCTGGAAAGCAACAGGGGAAAAAGATATTTCATTTTTTGGATCTTTTATTGGGCTGCCACGCTGGGATTCTTGCTGGTACATTATCCGGCAGTGATGGGGGAGGACAAGAAGGAGTTTGTCCGGGCTCGTCTGATGTTTGCGGCAGTGTTGGCTTTTTTTGTATTTTCTGTGATATTCTGTACCCGGCGCTGGCTGAACAAGAAAAGGCCGGAGAGGAAGGAAGATAAGAAAAGGATCCGAATCTGGCATTTTCTGGCCCTCTTTGCCAACGCTGCCTTTGCCTTTTTGATAATAGAATATGTGAATAATGAGAACCTACTGGAAATGAAATTCGCCTATGTGGCTCTGAATATTCTGGGAATCTATATCATCAGCCTGATCTTTCTCTTCTGGCTGAATTCCTTCCGAAGAGCCATGCTGGCGGTTTGTATTCTCTTCACGGTCATGAGCCTGATCTTCTATTATGTCTTCCTGTGCAGGGGAGAGCCCCTGCAGCTGATTGACTTCTTCAGCTTCGGCACAGCTGTGGCTGTGGCGGGAACCTATGATTTTGTAGTGACTCGGGCCATCGCCCTGATGCTTCCCTTGAGCTTGTGCGTCATTGGCCTCTATCTTCATTTTCCGGATTGGATGGTGGCCAGGAAGAAAAAGGGCAGGATTGGCATACGCTTGGGAGTGGGAGCCTTTATGATCTTTGGCTTCTGGTTCTTCCAGAATGTCAACTGGAACGGCAACCTGGGCATCCTGACCAATCTGTGGGCACCCATTAAGACCTACCGGGAATATGGGACAACCGTGGGCTTCTTCTGTGTGGCAAAATACATGCGGCTGACGGCCCCGGAGGGTTATTCCGTGGCCAAGACAGAGGAGATTGCCCAGGAGGCAGAGAAACAACACCAGGAGGAGGAAACCTCCTCCGCAGCCGATCCGGCGAAGACCCAGGTCAAACCGGTCAATATCATAGCCATTATGAGCGAGTCCTGGGCGGATTACCGCCTGGTGGGAGATCTGGAAACCAACGAGGAGGTCATGCCCTATTACGATTCCATGACGGAAAATACCATCAAGGGGCATACTTTGGTCTGCATCCGGGGAGGAGGTACTGCCAAGACAGAGTATGAATTCCTGACTGGGAATTCCGTGAAGCGTCATCCGGGCATGGTTCCCTATGTCAGCTATTTTACCCACAACCAATACTCCCTGGTGACCACCCTGGAGTCCCAGGGCTACCAAACGGCGGCCATGCATCCCAACAAGGGGAGCAATTGGAAGCGGACCACCGCCTACCGCCTGCTGGATTTTGATACCTTCTATACCAAGGATGACTTTGATGAATCTGTGGAGCGGATTCGGGGGCACATCAGTGACCGGGCCAATTTCGAGAAGATCATCGAGGTGATCGAGAATAAGGAAGACAGCAGTCAGCCCTTCTTCCTCTTTGATGTTACCATGCAGAATCACGGAGGTTATACCAATGCCAGCTATCAGGGAACCATCAAGGGGGAAAATTACCAGGACAGCGCTGCTGACCAGTACCTGTCCCTTCTGAAGGAAAGCGATGAGGCCTTGGAATATCTGATCGAATATTTCAAGAACTGCCAGGAGCCCACCCTCCTTGTGATGTTTGGCGACCATTATCCGGATCTGTCGGAGGAATTCACAGAAGCCATTTCCGGCAAGAAATATGACGACCTGACCCTGGATGAAAAAGAAATGTATTTTGCTACCCCCTTCTTCATCTGGGCCAATTATGACATAGAGGAAGCGGAGAATGTATTGACCAGTACCAACTATCTGGGCACCTTGATGATGGAACAGACAGGACTGGAAATGGCAGACTACAACTACTATCTGCAAGACCTGATGCAGGAAATCCCCGCCCTAAACCACCTGGGTTATATGGATACGGAGGGTCAATTCCACAGCTGGGAGGAGGCCGACCAGACAACCCAGGAAGAAGAGTGGGAGTACGAATGCCTCCAATACAACAACCTAGCCGAAAAGAGAAACCGCCTCAACTGGTTCTTCACCCTGAACCAGTGAAATCCCTTCACCCTGAACCAGTGAAATCCCTTGCATATTTTCGGAAATAAGGTAAAATGTACCTTGAAAGCCCCGGACGGCAGACACAAGCTGTGGGATGCTTGCATACCACAGCTTGTGGATATCGGACGGGCAAGCCAGTATCCGCAAGTAGCCCGATAGGGCGGATTGCGGATACTGGCGGCGACTGCGGGAGCACGCCAGTGCGGAGCAGTCGGCTTTCAAGAGACCCCAGGCTGTGCAGATATCGGACGGACTTTCAAGAGGCCCCGACAAGCAGCCGGGCTGAGGGCATGCCCCCGCTTAGAGATAGAAATGAGAAAAGGAATTGAGGAGAGAGAATG
>CAVJHW010000183.1:0-3985 GCA_963649395.1 Coriobacteriaceae bacterium
GCACGGAACAATCCGTGTAACCAAAGGTTTGGGTGTTTTGACACCCAAACCAATTTTAAGGGATTTCCACAAATGCGGAAGTCCTTTTTTATGGATAGGCCTAAAACAAATCCAAAAAATACCCCATAAAAACATAAAAATGCACCATTTTGCACAAGCAAAAAGGGTACTATAGTTTGCTCAGACAGACAGAGAAGCGTATCTCTTACCAAAGAGATTCCGCTTAAGAAGGGAGGAGTTCCTATCAGTTACGTATTGGAAATGAAGGGAATCACGAAATCGTTTCCCGGTGTCAAGGCTCTGGATGGGGTGAATCTTCAGGTGGAAGAGGGCAGCATCCATGCCTTGATGGGGGAGAACGGGGCCGGGAAATCCACATTGATGAAGGTTTTGTTTGGACAATATCAGCCGGATGAGGGTCAGATCTTCCTGAGGGGACAGAAGGTGGTCTTCCATTCTGTCAAGGAGGCAGTGCAGCAGGGTATTTCTATGATTTACCAGGAGCTGAGTCCCATTCAGGATCTGTCCATCGCGGAGAATGTTTTCGTAGGGCGTTATCCCAAGAAGAAGGGTCTGGTAGATCACAAGGAAATGGTCAGACGCTGTAAGGCAATCTTTGAGCAATGGGGCTTGCATTATGATCCCAAGGCTAAGATCCGAACCCTGAAGACAGCGGATGTCCAGATGATCGAGATTATCAAGGCTATCTCCTTCGATGCCAAGCTGGTGATCATGGATGAACCCTCCTCCTCGATCTCCCAGAAGGAGGTGGAGAAGCTCTTTGGTTTCATCCGCAAGCTGAAGAAGGAGGGGATCACCGTTATCATCATCACCCACAAGCTGGACGAGGTCTTTGCCATTTCTGACCGGATCACGGTATTGCGGGATGGCCAATATATCGGCAGTGACGACACCAAGAATTTTGACCGGGCTCGCCTGATCAAGATGATGGTAGGTCGGGAGATGAGCAATGTATTTCCCAGAAGAAAGACCCCGGTGGGGACGGAACCCCTGCTGGAGGTACAGGGTCTTAACAACGGGGACAAGGTACAGAATATCTCTTTCACTCTCCATAAGGGTGAGATCCTGGGCTTCGCCGGGATTGTGGGAGCAGGCCGGACCGAGACCATGCGGTCCATCTTCGGATTGGATCCCCACAGCTCCGGCAAGCTGTTCCTCAACGGAAAGGAGATAGAGATTCATAAGGTGAAGGATGCCATTCAGCACGATATCGTCATGGCAACGGAAAGTCGCAAGGACGATGGCCTGGTGCTTTGCCGTTCGGTGGAGGAGAATATCATGCTGCCCTCCCTGTATCGGGTATCCTGGCATGGCTTGTTGAATCTCAAGAAGAATGCCAAAACTGCCCGGGAGGCGGCTCAAAAGCTCCGGGTCAAGGCCCGGTCCATCGACTCCCTGGCCAACTTCCTCTCCGGAGGCAATCAGCAGAAGGTTATCCTGTGCAAATGGCTCTTGATGAATCCCCAGGTCCTGATCCTGGATGAGCCAACGCGAGGCATTGATGTAGGTGCCAAATGGGAGATTTACAACATCATTACGGAATTGGCAGATCAGGGCATCGGAATCATTTTGGTTTCCTCGGAAATGGAAGAGATCATTAACCTCTCAGACCGTATATTGGTTATGTGCGAGGGGCGGATCAACGGCTCCCTGGATAAGGAAGAGGTGACACAGGAAAGGATCATGCATTATGCATCGGAGGTTCTGGTATGAGTGAGAAAACAAAAACAAGAAATGTTTCCCTGGGGGATATTTACAGCAAGTTTGGTGTCTTGATGATCCTGCTGCTGGCCTTGGTGGTGGGGACTATTATATCCAGAGATTTTCTGGTCCCCTCTAACCTGCTCAGCGTGGCTCAGACCGTCAGCATCTATGGAGTCTTGGCGGTAGGAATGACCCGGCTGCTGATCGGCGGCGGCGTGGACCTGTCTGCAGGCTCCAATCTGGCCATTGCCTCCGTTTTGACCGCTTTGGTCTACAACGGGACAGGCAATACCTTTCTGGCTATTGTGGCAGCCATTGCCTGCAGTGCCCTGATAGGAGCCATCAACGGATATTTCTGCAGCTATGTGGGCTTGATGCCCTTCATCGTAACCCTGGCTACCCAGATGATCGTTCGAGGACTGGGCTACCTCATCGCCGGAGGAGCTCCTGTCTACGGGGTAGGCAGCTTCATCGCCTACCTGGGCAGCGGCAAGGTTCTGGGCATTCCGGTCCTCTTCCTCATTGCCCTGGCCTGCGCCTTGATTATGCACTTCCTTCTCACCCGGACCTCCCGAGGCCGTTATGTCTATGCCACCGGCGGCAACAGTGAGGCGGCTCGGGCCTCCGGGATCAATGTCAAGAAGGAAATTTTCCTGAATTATACCATCATGGGGGCCATCTGTGGTCTGGCCGGTGTCCTCTATGCAGGCCGTACCAACAGCGGACTTCCCGCCGGGGGTGTGAACTTCGAGTTTGAAGCCATCATCGGTACCGTGCTGGGAGGAACCAGTATGGCCGGTGGCGTGGGAAATGTATTGTGCAGTATCGTAGGTGTTTTCATTGTAGGTATCATCAACAACCTGATGAACCTGTGCAGCGTCAATGCCTATTGGCAGCAGATTGTCAAGGGTGTCGTGATCCTGGTAGCTATCCTGCTGGATATTATTACAAGAAATTCTATTATGAAATCCAATAAAAAAGCCTAGGAGGGAAAGACATGAAAAAGAGAGAAATGATGAAGAAGGCTACAGCTATGGTATGCGCAGGAATCCTGGCCGCCGGTTTGGCCGCCTGTGGAAGCAGTTCCGGTTCAGACAAGAGCGCCAGCTCTGCAGGTTCCTCCGGATCCTCCGCCAGCTCTGCCGCCAGTTCTGCCGCCAGTGCCAGCTCCTCTGGTGGATCTTCCTCCGCCCAGGACGGGGAATTGGATCAGCTGGGTTACCTGTCCGCTGCCTGGTCGGATAAATATTGCAAGCAGCTGTCGGACGCTATCGCGGAGCTGGGACCGGAATACGGCTTTGAGGTCAATGCCCTTAACGGGGCCCCCAGCGGAACCGCAGACGTGTCCATCTATATCGAGACCATTGATGCCTTGATGGCCAAGAATCCGGATGCCTTGATGATCCAGCCCCTTTTCAGCGTGCCGGACTATTGCATGAACTTTAACGGGCAGCTGCCCATTACCTTCGTCAATATTGAGCCGGAGATCTCCGACAATTGCAAGGATCTGGACTTCTGGTATGCAGGCTCCAATGATGTTCACTTTGGCGAGCAGCTGGCAGAGGAGATGTCCAAGGGCCTGAAGGAGGGAGCCAAGATCGGATATATCTGTCTGACCTATGGCCAGACCAATGCGGAGAACCGCCGGAAGGGATTTGTAGATTGGATGACGGAGAATCGGCCGGATGTGGAGATCGCGGAGATCCAATATGTAGAAAAGATCGACACCGCCTCTGCCCAGGCTATCTTCGAGGACTGGATCCAGAAATATGGGGTAAATGGTCTGGACGGCGTAGCCACCCAGGGAAATGCATTGACCCAGGGCGTGGTAGAATGTATGAAGAGCTACGGCCTTGATACCTCCAACTTTATCCTGGCAGGGGTAGGCCCCGGCAACGTGGATTGGGTCAAGGAAGGATATCAATATGTGGATCTGAATGTAGATGCTAAACTGGAAGCCAGATGCGCCCTGGCTGTTGCAAGAGCCCAGCTGGATGGCACCACCGATGAGCTGACTACCGTAGAGGGCACCGACAATGTGGTGGACTTCGAGGCGATTCCTGTTACCATCGAAAATGTAGATGAATATGATTATCACTAAAGGGATGGACTGCCCGATGGGGCAGCAGCCGTAGGAAGACGCCCCCGGCAGGTCTGCTTGCCGGGGGCGTCTTGTGAGATAGGATGGACCTATGGAGTAAAACCTTGGTTACAGTGTCAAAAGCCTGAGCCCACGACATGCTCGCATGTCGGTGGGGGA
>CAVJHW010000184.1:0-1378 GCA_963649395.1 Coriobacteriaceae bacterium
CTATCGGGCTACTTGTCGATACCGGCTTGCCCGTCCGATGTCTGCGCAGCTGTGCAAGCAAGCTTGCCCATCTGTGCATCCGCCGTCCGGGGCTTTCAAGTAAAACGTTTAAATATATATGGCCTGTATAAGGGCTCATTTCATTGACAGGACAAGAATAAGATAATAAACTATTTACCAGAGGAGGATTCAGCGAGCAGGAGAAAAAAACAGGAGAAGCCAGTGAGAAAACAGATTTTTGGTCAGATTGGCAGATTGAAGCGTGATAAAATAGGAGAATACAAACAATTACATGCGAATGCCTGGCCCGGTGTTTTGAAAACGATAGAAGAGTGTCATCTGCAAAATTATTCCATTTTTCTTCAAGATGATCTGGTCTTTGCTTACTTCGAATATACTGGGGAGGATTATGAAGCAGATATGAAGAAAATGGAGGAGGATCCGGTGACTCAGGAGTGGTGGACTTATACAAAGCCCTGTTTCGTCCCCTATTCTATGGGAAGGGATTCTGAGTTTTACAAGGATATGGAACAGATCTTTTATTTGGATGGCAGGAGAAATGTGACAGAATAGGAGGAGGATCTGAATGGCTTACGGGAAGAAGGTTTGGGTATTTCCGGATGCGGAGCTGCCCCCGGTGGGGGTCAACAGTATTCCGGGACATGAATCCATCATCATCACCAACACGGGCAAGGCAGATGCGCATGTGAGAATCAGTCTCCTTTACACGGATAAGGATCCGGTAAAGGATATTGAGGTGACGGTTCAGGCGGAGAGGGTTCGCTGCCTGCGGACGAATAATCCGGGAGATTTTGGCAGTCATACAGCAGCTTTTGAGGAGCAATATGCCATCCTGCTGGAAAGTGATGAACCTATTGTTGCCCAATATGGGCGAGCGGAGCCACGGGCAGTGTCCTTCTATACCACCCCCGGCTATTGCTGCGACTAAACAGGAAGTTGGTTTGGGTGTCAGAACATCCAAAGCTTTGGTTACGCGGATTGCACAAAGAAAAGGAGAAAATAACCATATGGCAGAACATGGAAGTATCCGGATCCCGGATCAGGAGTACAAAGAGAGAGCAATGAGGGCGGCAGAGATTATCCGCCGGGAGGGCCTGGACGCATTGATTGTGAATTCTAATGAGTCAGACTATGCCAATGCCCGCTATTTTTCCGGTTACTGGCCCCTCTTTGAGCGTGCAGGGGTGGCCATTGCCCCCACAGGGGAAGCAGCCTTGATGGTTGGACCGGAAAGCAGTCAATTTGCGGCAGACCGTTCCAAGATTGATAAAATATTTGTTTTGAAGGAATATCGAGAGGGAGCAGATCCGGCTTACCCGGAGCTGCAGGCAGATACTTATCATGATGTATTCAAGGC
>CAVJHW010000184.1:1388-3984 GCA_963649395.1 Coriobacteriaceae bacterium
TTCAAGGCATTGGGAATCGTCGGAAAGAAGCTGCGGATCGGCGTTGCTTCCTATCTGGATACTTCTGTGGTTATTATGGAAGGAATTAAGGAGGCTTTTCCGGAGGCAGAGATCGTACGTGCAGACCATATTATGGTAGAGTTGCGTTCTATCAAGACCCTTAACGAGATTAACTGCTTACGGGAGGGCTATCGGATTGCAGAGCTGGCATCTCAGCAGGTCATCAAGGAGATCCGGCCGGGTATGACTGAGCTGCAGATGGTTGGTGTGGCGCAGCGGGTCATCTATGAAAATGGGGCGGAATACGAAGGACTTCCCATGTATGTCTTTTCAGAAGCCTCAACCAGACATGCGATTTCTCGATCCAGCTATCGAAAGTTTGAAAAAGGAGATATCGTGCAGCTGAATCTGTCCGCCAAGATTGATGGATATTCTGCAGCGATTGGTTATCCTGTGATCTTGGGTAAGTTAGAAGGCAAGAGAAGAGAGGTAGTTCTGTTTGGCCTGGAGGCCCACAATTGGACCCAGAAGCAGGTGAAGGCCGGAGTTATGGCCTGTGATATTGCCAGAAACTTCTACCGATATTATGTAGATAATGGCTACAAAGATAACTTTGTATATGGTCCTCTCCATGGCACAGGAATGATTGAGGTGGAAGCCCCCTGGGTAGAAACTACATCAGAGTATGCGCTTCAGCCCAATATGTGTTATCAAATCGATACCTTTATTTCCACCGAGACCTTTGGCGTTCGCTGGGAAAAGGGAATTGCCGTTACTCAAACAGGCTGCGATGTTCTTTCACCGGAGATCGGAACTTTATACGAACTGGATTAACTTTGGTTGCAGAGGGGCAAATCGATAAGTTTGCCCCTCTGTTTTATTCAGAAGGAGGAAAAGAGTTATGCAGATGGTAGACATGTTTTATGATCAGCTGGAAGATGCCAAAAAACGAAAGATTCCCTACGTGATTCCCATCGGAACCATTGAATATCATGCCTTGCATGCCAGCTGTGGCACGGATACCATGGTCATTAATGGCATTCTGAGAGAATTGGAGAAAACAAAAGAGATGGTTATCTGTCCCCCTATTTGGTACGGCGTGGCCAGCTATGCGGTGTCGGGACCGGAAAAGGGAACCATACAGGTGGATGTGGATGCTTATGAGAATTACATCTACTGTATCCTGAAATCCCTGGTGTATGGCGGCGTTAAGAATATTTACTGTGTGGCTCACCATCAGACGGAGGAGGCCTGTCTGATGCCCATGACTCTGGCCTGCCATAAGGCGGCTAAGAAGGTCATTATGGAATATATGGAAGAGACCCGGGGCAAGGGCTGGTGGGGCAGCAATGATTATGCGGATTATTATGAAAATCTGGGTTCCGGAGACGATCCCTTCTCCTATATTAAGGTGATCCCCCTTTTATCTGCAGAAGCCCAGCATAAATGCGGCGGTTTCGATCATGCCGGAAAGTATGAATCCAGTCTTATGTATGCCCTTTATCCGGACCATGTTGACCTGGAGAGAGCCAAAGAGAATACAGAGTGGTTTGCCTTGAATTCCGTTGAGACCAGTATGGAGCTGGGGAACCACATGGTAGCCTGTGCCTTAGAAACTTTGAAAAAAATTATCATTTGAGAGGAATATAAAAGGCCATGACAGAATATGAGAAAGCAGAAGCGGGATATCTCTACAGCGCCCATGCAGATCCGGAAGTGGACAGGGGGAGAAGGAGGAGCCAGGAACTCAATTATGCCTACAATCAGTTGGCCCCCTCACAGCTGAAAGAGAGAAGAAAGATGCTCGAGGACAATCTGGGGCATATAGGACAAGACAGCGTGGTGGAACAGCCCTTTTATGGGGATTTCTGGGAAAGAATTTCACTGGGAGAGCATTTCTTCTCAAATTATAACTTTGTGGTGCTGGCAGGCAATAAGGTTACAATTGGTGATAACGTGCTGATAGGTCCGGATTGCGGAATCTATGCGGCAGGTCATCCTGTGAATGTGGAATTGCGTCTGGCAGGAATTGAGTATGCCTGGCCTGTCTGTATCGAGGATAATGTCTGGATTGGCGGTGGTGTCAAAATTATGGGAGGTGTTCGCATAGGGAAAAATAGCATCATTGCGGCTGGCAGTATTATAACCCGGAGCATTCCGGCCAATGTGCTGGCAGCAGGTAATCCCTGCAAAGTCATCCGCAGTTTGCGCCCCGAGGATGATGATAAATACAGAAAAGGTTTTCTGGGATATGTGTAACCAAAGGCTTGGGTATTTTGACACCCCAACCAACATTTAAAATGGATCAAGGAGAGCGGTATAGGCTGCTGAAGCAAGGGCTTGGTGTCTGATCACCAGGCCCTTTTTTTCATGGATGCAGGGATAAGAGAATATGTCGCATAGACGAAATGCGGGAAAATCCTCGGCAGGATGAATAAATTAGAGGAGACGATTTTGTGCAATATATTCAAAAACGAAAAGTGAAAGGGGAAGGCTATTAGGAGAATAAAAAATAGTTAAACGTTTAGAATGAATTATTTTTAACAATATGCAAAAATTTAAATATGTGTTATTATGGTTTCAAGCAAAAGAACAC
>CAVJHW010000185.1:0-3940 GCA_963649395.1 Coriobacteriaceae bacterium
GATGAGATAAATGCCTGCAGTATCGTAGTGCCGGTAGATGTGGATGGCCAGGAAGAGGAATGGCTGATCAACTTCAAGAATGAGACCCATAACCATCCCACGGAGATCGAGCCCTTCGGAGGGGCTGCCACCTGCCTGGGAGGAGCCATCCGGGATCCCCTGTCCGGGCGAACCTACGTCTACCAGGCCATGCGGGTTACCGGGGCTGCAGATCCCACCCGGCCTGCCAAGGAGACCCTCCAGGGCAAGCTGCCCCAGAAGAATCTGACTCGGGGTGCAGCCAGAGGCTACAGCTCCTATGGCAACCAGATCGGCCTGGCCACCGGCTATGTGAAGGAGATCTACCATCCCAATTATGTGGCAAAGAGGATGGAGATCGGCGCTGTTATGGGGGCCGCTCCCAGAAGGGCAGTCATCCGTGAGAATTCCGATCCCGGAGATATCATCATTTTGCTGGGAGGACGGACCGGCCGTGACGGAATCGGCGGTGCCACCGGCTCCTCCAAGGTTCATACCACTTCCTCCCTGGAGACCTGCGGCGCGGAGGTGCAGAAGGGAAATGCCCCCACCGAGCGGAAGATCCAGAGGATGTTTCGCCGGGAGGAGGTCAGCAAAATCATCAAGAAATGCAATGATTTCGGAGCTGGCGGTGTCTCCGTTGCCATCGGTGAGCTGGCAGATGGCCTTCGCATTGACCTGGACAAGGTACCTAAGAAATACGCCGGTCTGGATGGGACGGAGATTGCCATTTCCGAGTCCCAGGAGCGAATGGCTGTAGTGGTAGACCCGGCAGACGCAGATCTTTTCCTCCAATATGCAGGGGAAGAGAATCTGGAGGCGGTCAAGGTGGCTGTGGTAACGGAGGAGCCCCGTTTGGTTTTGCAATGGAGAGGCAAGACCATTGTCGACCTGTCCAGAGCCTTCCTGGATACCAACGGTGCCCATCAGGAGACCGATGTATATGTAGAGATCCCCTCCCAAGAGGGCAATATCCTGAAGAACTCCGCCCAGGGGACGGCAGGGCTTTCGGTTCGGGAAAAATGGCTGCAGACCCTTGCAGACTTGAACGGCTGCTCCCAGAAGGGGTTGGTGGAGATGTTTGATTCCTCCATCGGTGCGGCCAGTGTTCTTATGCCTTATGGAGGAAAATACCAGCTGACGGAGACCCAGGCCATGGTGGCCAAGGTACCGGTGGCGCAGGGCACAACCAATACAGTTACCATGATGAGCTATGGCTTTGATCCCTATATTTCCAGCTGGAGTCCCTATCACGGGGCGGTCTATGCCGTAGTGGAGTCCATCGCCCGCATTGTGGCGGTAGGGGGCGATTATCGCAAGATTCGCTTCACCTTCCAGGAGTATTTCCGCCGGATGACAGAGGATCCCAGCCGCTGGAGTCAGCCCTTTGCCGCTCTTTTGGGAGCTTATGCCGCCCAGATGGGCTTTGGCCTTCCCTCCATCGGCGGTAAGGACAGCATGTCAGGCACCTTCAACGACATTGATGTGCCCCCCACCTTGGTATCCTTTGCCGTGGATGTGGCTAAGGTGCAGGATGTTATCACACCGGAGCTGAAGGAGGCAGGGGATAAGCTGGTTTGGATCCACATTCCTGCGGATTCCTATGATCTTCCGGTTTATCAGGAGGTAATGGAGATCTATGACAAGCTCCACCAGGATATGCAGGCAGGCCGCGTGAAGGCAGCCTATGCCCTGGATCGGCTGGGAATCCCCTCCGCGGTCAGCAAGATGGCCTTTGGCAACGGCCTGGGAGCAGAACTTTGCCCGAATCAGGTCAGCGAGGAAGACCTCTTCGCCCCCCATTTGGGAGATCTGATCTGTGAGGTGGGAGCAGACCAGGTGGCCCAGCTTCAGGTTCCCTGCCGGGAGATCGGTCAGGTGACGGACACAGCCCGGTTTACCTATGGGGATTGTGTCATCAGCCTGGAGGAGGCGCTGGCCGCTTGGCAGGGCACCCTGGAAAAGGTCTTCAAGACCCGGTCGGGAGCCGCTGATAAGGCTGCGGATGCTTCGGAAAGCGGTAACGGGGCTGGAAATATGGCTGCGGATACGGCTACAGATACAGCCAAGCCAGAGTCAGGGGCCTCTGCTACTGGGGGGTCGGCTGCGGCATGCTCTGCAGAAGATGTGCTCTATGGGGCAGGGAGTGTTCACATTTGCAGTCACAAGCTGGGCCAGCCCACGGTATTTATTCCGGTATTCCCGGGCACCAATTGCGAATATGACAGCGCCAAGGCCTTTGAACATGCAGGAGCCAAGGTCATTACTCGAGTCTTCCGAAATCTGTCGGCTGCCGACATCCGGGATTCCGTGGATTGCTTTGAGAAGGCTATCGGACAGGCCCAGATCATCATGTTCCCCGGCGGCTTTTCCGCGGGGGATGAGCCGGATGGCTCCGCCAAGTTCTTCGCTACTGCCTTCCAGAATGCCAAGATAAAGGAAGCAGTGGAGAAGCTGCTGGAGGAAAGAGATGGCCTTGCCCTGGGCATCTGCAACGGATTCCAGGCCTTGATCAAGCTGGGATTGGTGCCTCAGGGGCATATCACGGGACAGACCCCGGAATCACCTACCTTGACCTTCAATACCATCGGACGTCATATTTCCAAGATGGCTTATATTAAAGTAGTCTCCAAGCTTTCCCCCTGGCTGGCTCAGGCGGAATTGGGCGGCGTCTATACCAATCCTGCCTCTCACGGAGAGGGCCGCTTCGTTGCCAGTCCGGAATGTCTGCAGAAGCTTCTGGCCGGAGGACAGGTGGCTACCCGCTATTGCGATCCGGAGGGAGTCATCAGCGACGATGAGTATTGGAATATCAACGGATCCTATATGGGCATTGAGGGAATCACAAGCCCGGATGGAAGAGTCCTGGGCAAGATGGCCCATTCCGAGCGGCGGGGGGATGGCGTCGCCATCAATATCCTAGGTGAGCAGGACCTGCGGATCTTCGAATCTGGGGTGGAATACTTCCGGTAGGAGGGAATGCCGGGGCGCCGGGTGATCCACCGATAGGAAACGAAAGAAACAATCCAAACAGGACGGACTAAACCGCCGACAGGACGGACTAAACCGCCAACGGGGCGGATGCAGCAGTACGGCGGTCTAGTCCTCAGCTTAAAGAGACACTAAGCGGCCCGCAATCTCTCCGGAAGGGCACCGGGCAAACTCAGCCGAAAGCTGATGCTTTCGCCTGAGTTTGCCCGGTGCCCTTCTGTAGCAGCCGATGGCCGGTTAGTACTTCTTCAAGCTGAAGCCCAGCCTGCCGGACTGGGCCTCTACCCACCCCCGCCGCCTCCCGTCCGGGGCTTTCAACGTAAAAGGACTGATATACCAGAGCCTGCATGAAACGACCCCGGCATATCAGCCTTTGCATAATCGAAAATATCTTTGATCTTATACGCGATTTCAATGCGCCTATCGGGGTACACCAGTACCCGGTCGATCAGCAGCTCGGCCAGCTCGGTGGTCAGCGTGTCCGCATCGAAAATCGCCTTGGACGCTTCCTTGCGGCTGTCCTGCCGCGCCTGTTCGTCCTGCTTCTGTTTCGCCTGTGCCAATACTGCGGCATAGGCGTTTTTCGATTTCAAAAGCAGCTCGTCACACGCGACCTTTTCTGCCTTGTAGGTGTTCAGGTCGATCTCACCCATGAGATAGTGTTCGTCCTCCAAAATGCGGAGAATGGTGGATGTACTCCAAATCCCGTGACAGCGGGAAATATCGTGGGTATGATTGCCCCGCGCCGCTTTGTACTGGCCGGGGGTGGGGATGTTTCTGCGAAATAGCTCCCGCGTGATGGCTGTGGCGTTGACGCCCTCGACGGCAAGCTGAAAGATAAGCTGCACAGCGGCAGCGGCCTCCGGGTCAGGCTCCATGGTAGGCGATCACATCATCCTCGCCGCGCACTCTGCCGGTCTTTTGAATGTAC
>CAVJHW010000186.1:0-3861 GCA_963649395.1 Coriobacteriaceae bacterium
CGGGAATATGGATCAAGCGTTCATCAACATGAATTTATACCGACGAAAACCTGTATGTGACAACCAATCATAGCTAAAGCAATTCAATATCAGGTAAACCTACATAGCGGACAGCTGCTCCTTTTCCGAAAGCGACTGCCCGCTATGTTTTTGTTCAGCATAACCCTGAGTAGAAGTCTGATTTTCGGAGAGAGACTTACACTGAGACTTATGCCGGGCAAAAAATATCCGACTCATGCTGAGATGCCCTGAAAAGGCGGTGAAATCCACTCAAAACAGCTGATTTTTGGAGTGACAAGGTACAATGCACATCAACTGACAGAAGTGGTTGAAATCCAGCCTTTGCGAATCTGAGAACCAGATATGAAGTGAATCACTCCGACTACCTGGAGTATCTCACAAAAACTGAGGCTTGACCACCCGGGCGATTATAAAGCGCTTACCATTCAGAGGAGCTTTACAAGAACTCTGCACTCCTTATCCCAGAAAGCAATGGCATATTGCCGGATCTCCCGCACCCTGTATCGGCGAAGGATGGCCGTATAATCTTTGTCCTCAATCTGCCTCATGGCTGCCTGACAGGCGGCATCCAGCTTTTTCTCCTCCTTGACGTCCTTCACTTCTACTACAAAGCCGACCTTCCGATCCTTACGTTCCACGATAATATCGCTGCGCCCCTTTCCAGTCTCTGCGTTGGAGGAAACACGCCAGTCCCCACAGGTACTTAGAAGGGCCAGCAAAAAGCCATGGTAGAAGGATTCCTGCGCATCATAAAAGCTCACCGTATCCAAAAGCTGAGCGTTCAGGAACTCCATGATGGTATCTGTATCTCCCTGCTCAAAAGCGGCATACAGACCGGTCAGTTTCCCAGTCTCCGCCCTGGCTTTGTCATGGAACCACTCTCTCACCTGCTGCATATAAATCTTCCTTACTTCACGATTAGGAATGCATAGGGTAAAGGTTCCGCCGGAAGGCCTTCGAGCTGTTGTAAGATAGCCGGTCATATACAGAATACTCCAAATATTTTCCATGCTTTTGTCTATTTCATTGTGGGTTAAATTCTCGTTGAGGATTTTAGTGACAGTCTCACCCGCAATCAGCCGTTCTATCTCCATCTGAGTGGTCCCATCCTCGCCCTTGTCAATGAGCCTCCGCACCATATCATTTCCGCTGGTATTCATCCAGTAGGCCTTTGGCTCTGCCAGAGGATCGCTGCACAGGGCATTACAGTAATTGATCACATCCCAGGGGCAATACACATCCTGATTTCCAAAATGATAGCCATCATACCATTCCCTAGCTTCCTCATAATGAGCTTCCAACCCATAGTCAGACAGCATTCTCCTAACTTCTGCATCGGTAAAGCCGAAATATTCATCATACTTTACATCCGAGACAGAATGCACTGTCAGATTATTCAACCCAGTGAAGATACTCTCCTTAGATATCCGCAGACAGCCGGTCAAAACCGCAAAGAACAAACTATCATTTGTCTTCAGGGCATCACCGAACAAACCCCGGATCAAGTCAATCATCTGTGGGTAATAGTCGTGCTGATAGGCTTTATCAAGGGGAACATCATATTCATCAATAAGCAAGATAACCTTTTGCCCATAATGCTTTTCCAAAAGATGGCAGAGGAGATTCAGGCTGCTCTTGATCTCCGCGAAATTGCATTGGCCGCTCATGATATGTGTCAAAGGCTGCGTCTCATACTCTGTCAACTTCCTGCTGTCAGCCAAAAAGCTCAGTCGAAGAGCCTCCCGCCGAATCAAGTCGCACAGCATGGCATAGGCCGATTCAAAGTTCATCCCATCCACACCCTTAAGAGACAGAAAAACCACAGGATATTTCCCCATATAGTTCTCACAAAGGGCAGGATCTTGAGTAACAGCCAGTCCATCGAAAATGCTCTTGTCGCAGTTTATTTCAAAAAAGCTCTTCAGCATGCTCATATTTAGGGTCTTGCCAAAGCGGCGCGGCCGAGTGAACAGATTAACCTTCCCCCAGCCCCTCAGCAATTCTGCAAGCAAGCCGGTCTTATCCACATAATAAAAATCCTGCCGACGCATTTCTTCAAAATTCTCAATACCCACTGGTAGTTTCTTAAATTCCATCCCCTCACCGCCCTTCTGATAAAGCTCGCATGTTGGTTCACGACTCTATTTTATTCTATCTTTCTCAATTTCTCAACTATTACTACCTGCTCGCCGCCAGCCCTTTGGCTTGACTTGTGCAGCGTCCTCGACTTCATCAACCCCCTTTAAGAAAATCTCGTATATGCATTTAACGTTCTATAACAATCATAGCGGATGGCCTTGCCGGTCAGGGTATAGGATGGCTTTCGGCCTGCCAGGAAGGGGCTTTTCAGAGGGCGCTTTACGATGATTTTGCAAGGGGCGGCCTTGATTGCTGCGTCGAAGAGAGCTTCTTCCTGGGCGCAGGGAGGCTCCAGCTTCTGAATCAGCTGCAGCTTTTTGTTAATTAAACCTGATTTCCGGCGTTTAGGGAACATGGGATCCAGATAGATCAGATCCACCGGATCCATCTGATTCCGCAAAAAGTCTACACTGTCTCCCTGCATCAGGTGCATTCTTCCTGCGATTTCCTTCAATTCCTGCTTCTTCCCGGCACGGCGAAGGGCATCCTTCAGGAGGGCCGCAATGATCGGATTCTGCTCACAGAGGGTGACCTGGTAGCCGTAGGCTGCCAGCAGGAAGCTGTCATCTCCCATACCCGCGGTGGCATCAATTGCCCGGAGTCCCTGTTTCTCGGACTTTGCCGCTCGAATCAGCATTTCATGAGCCAAGCGTCCCTTGGTGACCCGATGCAGCATATGCTCAAAATCCCCCCGATAAGTCAGACCGAATCCTTCCAGCGAAACACCGGCTGCATCAAAGATAAGGGTCAGCTGGTCTCCCATCTTCTCCGCCAGCGGAATCCCGTTTCTTCGGGAAAATGACTCAGCCATCTCTCGCTGTCCGCCCTTTCCCAGATATACTACAATGGAATCCAACTCCTATTCCCCTTCTCATGACTGGTATAGTATGAGCTACTTGTTCGAAGCCAACCTCCAAAATGCTCTGTCTTTCGTCCTTATCGCTTATCCCTCCGGCTCTACCTCCACAAGGACAATCTCCGGCGGATTGTTGAAGCGGGGCAGCACCTCAAAACTGGAGCCCAGACCTCTGGTTACGATCATATCGCTGTCTCCCAATTTATATTGGCCATAATCGATGGGAGGAAAGAAGCCCTCCAGGCTGGAATACAAACCGCCCAAGCCCGGCAGAATCACCTGTCCTCCATGGAGATGGCCGCTCAATACCAGGTCAATGCCCCAGGTATCCGCATAATCCCAGCAATAAAAGCTCTCCGGCCGGTGGGCGCACATGATAAGGTAGGAATCTGTATCGGTATATTCCTCCAGATAAGACAGGGCACTCTCATTCTCCTCTTCTGTCTGCATAGAGGTCTTGAATCCGTATTCATACAAGCCGCCCAGACGAATAGAATTCCCCTTCACCTCCACATCCGCAAATTGTCCCTCCAGAACCACGGCTCCCGCCTTTTCCAGATTCTCCTGCAGGCTGTCATGTCCGGCCTTCCTGTAGGCTTTCTCATGATTTCCATAGGAATAATATACGGTTGTCAAATGCGAAAGTGCCTCCACCAGATTCACAGCAATCTCATCATTCTTGGAATCCCCATTCAAGATATCCCCATCCAGAACAATAAAATCCGGATCCAGATCCCGAATCTTGGCAATTAACTCTACATTCCTGCTGCCAAATTGATGATTGTGAAGATCCGAGATCAGCACAATTCGGAAGGGCTCAGCAATTTTACTGTCCCTTATAGTAA
>CAVJHW010000187.1:0-3858 GCA_963649395.1 Coriobacteriaceae bacterium
CATTATGGTAAAAATGGGAAAAGAAAAAGTAAAAACAGAGAAAAAAATAAGAGGGGATAACAAAAGGAGGGCCAGCGCATTCCACAGAAAACGCTGGCATATGAAAAAGAAAATCGTATTATAGAAAGTTGTCCTTGTCTTTGTATGCTCTTATGTTATAGGAAAAGTATGAGAAAAGTATGTGATTGCTTTGAAAGATTTGTAAAAAGATTATTGATAAACTATGAACGGTGAACGGGACGTGTAGATGAGATATTATATCAAATCCCTGTGGGATATTCTGAAGGAGAATTGGAAAAGTCTGCTGCTCTTTGAAATTGCTTTTCGTGTCGTTATGGCTGTGCTCTTCCTGGAGGGGGGCAAATGGCTGGTGAATCAGCTTTTGCGTTACCAGGGTTATAGTTATATGACCTTGGAGAATTATGGGCGCTTTATCTCCCATCCCCTGACGATTCTGGCTCTGACGGCTGCCCTGCTGCTGACCTTCTTTCTGATCCTCTTTGAATGCTATGGAATTCTTGTATGCTTTGAGAGGGGCTGGCGAAGGGAAGGGATTACCATGCCGGGCATGATCCGAGCTGGATTCCGAGGCTGTGGCCGTATGGTCCGCAGGTATCCCCTGCGGTGGATTCTCTATATGGCAGGCTGTGCCCCCTATCTTTATTTTCAGATCATCCTTTGGGATTTCTCTAAGGCAAAGCTGGTCATGGTGACCATGCAGAAGATCTACGAGAAGATGCCTCCCTGGCTCTTTGTCTCTGCCCTGGCTTTCCTTCTGTTAGGATCTATGCTCTTTTCCTTTACTATGCCCTTTCGGCTGCTGCGGCTGGAAAGAGGTAAGATGGTTCGGCGGCACACGGCTTCCATGCTGAAGGGGGAGTGGAAAAGGGATTTTCTGTGCTCTTTCTTATTGCAGGGGCTGGTGGTTGTGGTAAGTGGGCTTCTCTATATTCTGGTCCTGCTTGCTATGGTTGCCTGGATCCGCATGACCAGGACCAGCGGGAGTCGGGTAAGTGCGGTTCTGATCTATGGCGGCTGGGTTCGGATGGCCATCGGTATCCTGGCAGGCGCCCTGGGAACCACAGCGGGGCTTCTCTATACCTATACCTTTTTCGCTCGATTTGAGAAACCGATGATGGATCGGCCGGCAGAAGCTCCCCGGGGGCGATTGCGGCAGGTGATGACGGGAAGCTTTATGACCCGAATGGTTACCTTGCTGATTTTTGCCCTGGAGGCAATACTGATTGTTTATCTGGCAGGGACCACCATACCCGATAAGAGTTCCGCCCAGAATTATATCGCCGTGACGGCTCATCGGGGAGGGGCCCGTATGGCGCCGGAGAATACCATAAGCGCCCTGGAATATGCAGTAGAGGCTATGGCGGATTATGCCGAGATTGATGTTCAGGAGACCAAGGATGGGGAGATTGTCCTTTTACATGACAGCAATCTGAAGCGGGTAACGGGTCTGAATGCCAATATTTGGAACCTGACCTATGATGAGGTCAGCCAGCTGGACGCCGGTGTTAAGTTTCATAAGAAGTTCAGAGGAGAGCAGATTCCTACCCTGGGACAGGCTCTGGAATATTGCCAGGGAAAGCTGCGGCTGAATATTGAAATCAAATACAATGGACATAACAGTCAGATTGTCCGTAAGGTGGTCAATATCATCCAGGAAAATGAATTTCAGGATAAATGCGTAGTGACATCCATGAATTACAAGTTTCTCACGCAGATCCGAGAATTGGATCCGGAGATTAAGACGGGATATATCATGTCTATGATCTATGGGGATCTGTCTGCTCTGACAGATGCGGATTTCTTCAGTGTCAAATATACCTATCTGAATCAGGCCTTTGTCCGCCGGGCCCATGCCCTAGGTAAGGAGGTATGGGCCTGGACGCCCAATTATCAGGGAGATATGCAGCGCATGGTAGACTGTAAGGCAGACAACATTATCACGGATGACCCGGAGCTGGTGCGCAAGGTTATTTTGGGGGAGCTGGGAAAGCAGCCCTCCTTCCTGACCCTACTGCGGTATGCGCTGAAATAAGCAGCTTGTGGGCAAGTGGATAGGACGGAGGAGACAGCATATGAGGAATTCTTCTGTGAAAAAAAGAGAGAAAAAACCGAAGAGCGGGGAGTACTTCGATTACAATCTGCTGGCAGTGATGATCCTGCTGATCTGTTTTGGCCTGGTGATCCTGTACAGCGCCAGCGCTTATTCTGCCTCTGTGGATCCTTCGATCAATGATGATATGTTCTATCTGAAAAAGCAGGCTGCTTTCAGTCTTGCGGCGCTAGTGGCAGCCTTGCTGATTTCCAGGATGAACTACCATTTCTTCCTCAAGCTGGCGCCCTTGCTCTATCTTCTGGCCCTTGTTGCTATGGCGATGGTGAAGACCGGGCTTGGAGTAACGGCCGGAGGAGCCAGACGGTGGCTCAGCATAGGAGGCGTTCGATTTCAGCCCTCGGAAATTGCCAAGATTGCGGTTATCCTATTCCTAACCTATATAGTTCTGCGAATGGGACGCAAGGTGGAAAGCCCGAAGGCCGTGGTGGTTCTCCTCCTTCTGGGGGGGCTTCAGGCCGGGGCAGCCTACTATTTTACAGAGAATCTCAGCACGGCATTGATTATTTTGGCTATTTCCTGTGCGATGATCTTCCTGTCTCATCCGAAGACCAAACTCTTCCTGATTATCTTTGCTGGGGTGGCTGTCTTAGCAGCGGGGGGCTTGTATTTCCTCACTCACTACCTGGAAAGCAGCAAGCTTTTTCGGATCCGCCGCATCCTTGTCTGGGCGAATCCGGAGAAATATGCTGCTGACGGAGGTTATCAGGTATTGCAGGGACTCTATGCCATAGGTTCCGGCGGCTTTTTCGGCAAGGGGCTGGGAAACGGAACGCAGAAATTATCCATACCGGAGGCTCAAAATGACATGATATTTGCTGTGGTCTGTGAGGAGTTGGGTTTGTTCGGAGCGATCCTTTTGCTCCTTCTCTTCGGTTATCTTCTGTATCGCCTCCTGGTGATTGCCCAGAATGCCCCGGATCTCTATGGAACCTTGATCGTCAGCGGAATATTTGTTCATATTTCCCTGCAGGTTATCCTGAATATCTGTGTAGTCCTGAATGTGATTCCCACCACGGGGGTTACCCTGCCCTTTATCAGCTATGGGGGAACCTCCCTGTTCTTTCTGGCAGGTGAGATCGGGATGGCTCTGGGAGTTTCACGGAAGATAGGCATTCGGGACAGTAAGGAAGCAAAAGCAAAATGAACAGGAAAGGGGCGGCCATTGGCTGCCCCAACAGGAGGATATTATGACAAAAAACAGTTTGATCCTGGAGATGACCGAGTATTATAGGGGAGATCCGGCAAGAATCCAGCACTTTATGAAGGTCTATGCTTATGCCAAGCTGATCGGGGAGCTGGAGAAATTGGATCCCGAGACAGAGGAGATCCTGGAAATCGCAGCCCTTGTACATGACATCGGCATCAAAAAGAGCGAGGAAATATACGGAGACAGCAAGGGCCCCCACCAGGAAGAGCTGGGACCGGCTCTCGCTGAACAAATGCTAACCCACTTAGGCTATGAGGAAAAAATAATCCAAAGAGTCTCCTATCTTGTAGGCCATCATCATAGCTATAGTCAGATAGAAGGCCTGGATTATCAGATCCTGGTGGAGGCGGATTTCCTTGTAAATCTCTATGAAGACCAGGCAGAGGACAAAAGGATTCAGACAGCCTATAAGAAAATCTTCAAGACAGAGACCGGCAAGAAATTATGCCTGACCATGTTCCTTTGAAAACCCCAGAAATTTTGCCCCCATCCCCCCAAAAAAAAGAGGCAGGGGCAG
>CAVJHW010000188.1:0-3811 GCA_963649395.1 Coriobacteriaceae bacterium
ATTATCTATTGTGAAGGAATACAAAATGGGGTGGTGGTGGAGGTTGCCATCCAGCATAATGATTCCTTTACGGAGAATACCTACGGATTTGTCAATAATATCAATACGCCGGAGGGGGGCACCCATATTGTGGGCTTCCGCAATGCCCTCACCAAGACCTTCAACGATTATGGAAGAAAAAATAAGATCCTCAAGGACAGCGAGCCCAACCTAAGCGGCGAGGATATCCGGGAGGGGCTGGCGGCTATCGTCAGCGTGAAGATTGAGGATCCTCAATTTGAGGGACAGACCAAGCAGAAATTGGGCAACAGTGAGGCCAGGGGAGCAGTAGATAATATTCTCAGCAGTCAGCTGGAGGTTTATCTGGAGCAGAATCCCTCGGTAGCCAAGATCATTATCGAAAAGTCTGTTCTTTCCCAGAGGGCCAGGGAAGCAGCCAGGAAGGCCAGGGACCTGACCAGGAGAAAGTCTGCCCTGGATGGCATGTCCCTGCCGGGGAAGCTGGCAGATTGCACAGATAAGAATCCTGAAAATTGTGAGATTTATATCGTGGAGGGAGATTCCGCCGGGGGATCTGCCAAGTCTGCCAGAAGCAGGGCTACCCAGGCTATCCTTCCCTTAAGAGGAAAAATTCTGAACGTGGAGAAGGCTCGTTTGGATAAAATATATGGAAATGCAGAGATCAAGGCTATGATCACCGCCTTCGGAACAGGAATCCATGAGGATTTTGATATCAGCAAATTGCGCTATAACAAGATCATCATCATGACGGATGCCGATGTGGACGGGGCTCATATTGCTACCCTTATGCTGACTTTCCTCTATCGCTTCATGCCGGAATTGATCAAGCAGGGACATGTCTATCTGGCAAAACCCCCTCTCTACAAGGTGGAGAGGAATAAAAAGGTATGGTATGCTTATAACGATGAGGAGCTGGATCGGATCCTGGCAGAGATAGGCAGGGACAATAACAATAAGATCCAGCGATATAAGGGTCTGGGAGAGATGGATGCAGACCAGCTGTGGGAAACTACCATGGATCCTGCCAGAAGAATCCTCCTTCGGGTCACCATGGACGAGGAGACCTCTTCTGAGGTAGATCTGACCTTTACCACTTTGATGGGGGATAAGGTAGAACCGAGAAGAGAATTTATAGAAGCCCGTGCCAAGGACGTGAAGAACCTGGATATCTAACAGGGGAGAGGAAAGAGAAGGACAGACATGGAAGATACGATTTTTGATAAGATTCAGGACGTGGACCTGAAGAAGAAGATGGAGGATTCCTACATCGATTATGCCATGAGTGTAATTGCCTCCCGGGCTCTTCCGGATATCAGAGATGGTCTGAAGCCGGTGCAGAGAAGGATACTCTTCTCTATGATTGAGCTGAACAATGGTCCCGACAAGCCCCACAGAAAATGTGCCCGTATCGTCGGTGATACCATGGGTAAATATCATCCCCACGGAGACAGCTCTATCTACGGAGCCTTGGTAAATATGGCTCAGGATTGGTCCACCCGTTATCCCCTGGTAGATGGCCATGGGAATTTCGGATCCGTAGATGGGGATGGGGCTGCCGCTATGCGATATACGGAGGCTCGTCTCAGCAAGATTTCCATGGAAATGCTGGCGGATATCAATAAAAATACCGTAGATTTTGCCCCCAACTTCGATGATACAGAGAAGGAGCCCATGGTTCTTCCCTCCCGTTATCCCAATCTTTTGGTGAATGGAACCTCCGGTATTGCTGTAGGTATGGCCACCAATATTCCCCCCCATAACCTGAGAGAAATCATAGGAGCTGTCGTTAAGATTATAGATAATATCATTGATTTCGACAGCGAAACCACCCTGGAGGAGATCCTCAAGATCGTCAAGGGTCCGGATTTTCCCACAGGAGCGGAGATTCTGGGTACCAGGGGGATTGAGGAGGCTTATCGAACCGGAAGAGGTAAGATTCGGGTCAGAGCCATTACCAATATAGAGACCCTGGCCAATGGCAAGAGTCAGATTATCGTTACAGAACTTCCTTACCTGGTGAATAAGGCTCGTCTGATTGAGAAAATGGCTGAATTGGTCAAGGAGAAGAAGATTGATGGTATTACCGCCATCAATGACCACTCCAACCGGGAGGGCATGCGGATCTGTATTGAATTGAGAAGGGATGCCAATGCCAATGTCATTCTCAATCAGCTCTATAAGCATACCCAGCTGCAGGATACCTTCGGCGTGATCATGCTGGCTTTGGTAGATAACCAGCCTAAGATCCTCAATCTCCTGGATATGCTCAAGTATTATCTGGCTCACCAGGAGGATGTGGTTACCCGCAGAACCCAATACGATTTGAACAAGGCGGAGGAGAGAGCCCATATTTTACAGGGCTTGTTGAAGGCCCTGGATCATATCGACCAGATTATTAAGATCATCCGCGCTTCTGCCAACGCCCAGGAGGCCAAGGAGAACCTGATTCGGGAGTTTGACTTCTCGGATCCCCAGGCTCAGGCCATTGTAGATATGCGTTTGAGGGCTCTGACCGGTTTGGAAAGAGCCAAGCTGGAGAATGAATACCAGGAGCTGGAGGTGAAGATCCGGGAATATAAGGCGATTTTATCGGATCGAAAGCTCCTTCTTCGAGTCATTCGGACAGAAATCCAGGCTATTTCCGAAAAGTATGGAGATGACAGAAGAACCTCCATCGGCTTTGATGAGTATGATATTTCCATGGAGGATATGATCCCCAAGGAGAATATGGTCATTACCATGACCAAGCTGGGATATATCAAGCGAATGACCGTGGATAATTTCCGCAGTCAAAATCGGGGAGGCAAGGGCATTAAGGGTATGCAAACCCTGGAGGATGACTATATCGAAGAACTCCTGATGACGACTACCCACCATTACTTGATGTTCTTTACCAACAAGGGGAAGGTCTATCGTCTCAAGGCTTATGAGATTCCGGAAGCCAGCCGGACGGCCAGGGGAACTGCCATTATCAACCTTCTTCAGCTGCAGCCGGAGGAGAAGATTACAGCTGTGATTCCCATTGACCGCTATAAGAAGGGGCATTATCTCTTCATGGCTACCAAGAAGGGAGTGGTCAAGAAGACCCCCATCACGGATTATGAAAATGTCCGCAAGGTAGGCCTGGCAGCCATCGCCCTGAAGGACGAGGATGAATTGATCGAAGTGAAATTCACCGATAATACCAAGGATATTATCCTGGTTACCAGATTTGGCCAATGCATCCGCTTCAATGAGACCGATGTCCGCAGCACGGGAAGGATTTCCATGGGTGTCAGGGGCATCAATCTGATGGATCACGATGAGGTCATCGGCATGCAGCTGAATACCCAGGGAGACTATCTCTTGATCGTATCGGAGCATGGAATCGGCAAACGCACCTCCATCGGAGAGTTCACAGTGCAAAACCGGGGAGGAAAGGGTGTCAAGTGCTATAAGATTACCGAAAAGACCGGCAATGTAGTAGGGGTCAAGGCAGTCAATGAAGAGAATGAGGTCATGCTGATTACCACAGAGGGAATCATTATCAGGATTTCCTGCTCTGATATCTCCGTCTCCGGCAGAATTACTTCAGGCGTCAAGTTGATGAATGTGGGAGATCATATTTCTATCGCCAGCATTGCCAAGGTAAGGGAAAAGAAGGAAGAATCCCCAGGAGAGACTCCTGAAAATGAGGTTACTAACAATTGAGAAGGATAAATGTGGATAAAATCAGGGAAAATGTCAGGGAGATGTGCATAGAAGCCAATTATTCTCTCTCCCCGGACATGGTGGATCGATTGGAAGAGGC
>CAVJHW010000189.1:0-3628 GCA_963649395.1 Coriobacteriaceae bacterium
CAATAGATGTCGGCACCATAACAGATACCATCAAGGAGATGTGTATAGAGGCGAACCATTTTTTGACGGGGGACATGAAGGATGCACTTGCAAATGCACAGAGCACTGAGAAATCCCCTCTGGGAAAACAGATTCTGGGACAACTTGAAGAGAATATGAAAATTGCGGGCGAAGATATGATTCCTATATGTCAGGATACAGGCATGGCTGTGGTCTTTCTGGAAATAGGCCAGGAGGTTCATTTTGAGGGTGGATTCCTGGAGGATGCGGTGAACGAAGGGGTTCGACAGGGTTATAGAGAGGGATATTTGAGAAAATCCGTGGTCAAAGACCCTCTGATCCGGGAGAATACTAAGGATAATACACCGGCGGTGATCCATATGACCCTGGTGCCGGGAGATCAGGTGAAGATTACCCTGGCCCCTAAGGGCTTTGGCAGTGAGAATATGAGCAAGATCTTTATGCTAAAGCCAGCAGACGGGATAGAAGGAGTGAAACATGCCATTTTGACGGCAGTCCAAGAGGCAGGGCCCAATGCCTGTCCCCCGGTGGTAGTGGGAGTGGGCATAGGAGGTACCTTCGAAAAGGCTGCTCTTATGGCCAAGCAGGCCCTGACCCGTCCCGCGGGAAGTCATTCTGACATTCCCTATGTGAAGGAGATGGAAGAAGAGCTTTTGGAGAAAATCAACCATCTAGGCATAGGGCCCGGAGGTCTTGGGGGGAGGATGACAGCCCTGGCGGTGAATATCCTGACTTATCCTACCCACATTGCCGGACTTCCCGTGGCTGTCAATATGTGCTGTCATGTCAACCGCCATTGTAACAGAGTGATATAGATCTGGATGGCGGATGCCCTTGCCACCAGGAAAGGAAGGATAGTGATTGTGGAAAAGCGGATACAAGCTCCTCTTTTGGAGGAAGAGATCGGGGATCTGAAAGCCGGTGATTATGTCCTGATCACCGGGACGGTTTATACGGCCAGAGATGCGGCCCATAAGAGAATGCAGGAGGCCTTGGATAGGGGAGAGAAACTTCCCTTTGACCTGAAGGGAAATGTCATCTATTACATGGGGCCTTCTCCGGCCAGAGAGGGTCGTCCCATTGGTTCCGCCGGTCCCACTACAGCCAGCCGCATGGACAAGTATGCTCCAGCCCTGCTGGATCTGGGTCTGAAGGGGATGATTGGCAAGGGAAAGCGCACCCGGGAGGTCCTGGATGCGGTAGTCCGGAACCAGGGAGTCTATTTTGCCGCAGTGGGAGGGGCGGGAGCCCTGCTTTCCAAGAGAATCCTCAATTCCCAGATCATTGCCTATGAAGATCTGGGGACAGAAGCCATCCGCAAGCTGGAAGTGGAGAATTTTCCAGTCATCGTAGTTGCCGACAGATATGGAAACAACCTGTATGAAACAGCCATCAAAACCTACAAGAGGGAGAAAAAGGGATGAAGAAGGTGAAAAGAAGGTTAAGAGGACTGTTAACAGCTGCATTGGCTTTATCCATGTGTATGGGAAGTATGAGCACCATGGCATATGCAGATCACCTGGAGGTAGATGCAGAATCGGTGGAATATCCACGGGAAGAGAAGGTAGAAGAGGCTGCATCCATGGAGGGGCAGGAAAATATGGAAGACAGCTCCTCTATAGAGCAAGAGGAAAGTATGGAAGACAGCTCCTCCATGGAGAAAGAGGAAATTATGGAGGACAATTCCTCAGGTCATGAGCAAGGGGATATCATAGATTCTTCCTCTTCTTCGGCTGAGGAATCCCCGAACCCTGATCCGAATGGCAATCAAGAACAGGAAACTACCATCCCGGAGGAACCTGCACAGGAGGAAACCCTACCCTCCATAGAGGTGACAGGAATCTTTGGATGCCATGTGGAGGATAACAATGGATCCTTGATCAAGGAATGGTATAACGAGAGCGATCAATGCTATTATATGTTCTTAACAAGAGCTTGCAATATTGCGGATCTTGTTCTTCACGTAGACGGTGTGATCGTATCAGCCTCATCCCAGGGAGACATTGATAGAGAAACCAACAGTATCAGGGGAGCCTTTGCCTCCAGTGGCGACAGCGTTTCTATCACCGATGCTTCTGACAATCTTTATACCGTGGTAGTCATGCAGTCGGATCTTCCCAGTGTCAGCATTACTTTGCAGAATACCGACCTGGATACGGTGAATCATAACAGTAAGGACATCAAGTATACAGGCAATTCCCTGGTCATTACCGACAGGGATGGTTCTTTGAATCTTTCCCAGGAAAATGTAGAATTCAAGGGAAGGGGCAATACCACCTGGGCCTTGTCCGATAAAAAGGCTTATCAGATTAAATTTGATAAAAAACAAAAGGTCCTGGGAATGGCAAAGGCCAAGAAGTGGGTCTTGCTGGCCAATGCCTTTGACGATTCCCTGATGCGTAATTCCCTAGCCTTTCGCCTGGCTGACAGGCTTGGCATGACCTTTGCGGCAGATTTTGAATATGTGGATCTGTGGGTCGATGGAGAATATAGGGGCAATTATATCATCGGGGAGAAGAATGAAGTCAACAGCAGCAGGCTGTACCTGTCCGATCCGGAGGGCGTTTTATTTGAATATGATAACCTCTATTACGAAGGAGAGGATATCTGGTTTCAAACAGAATATACAGGAGAGTATTTTACGGTAAAGGAAAGCGTAAGCGATAATACGGATGATATCTATGCAGGGGTAGCATCCTTCCAGAAGACCTATAATGCTTTCATCAAGTATATTAGCAATACGGATCGATCTGCCATCACCCTCGATGCATTGGGCAGATATATAGATGTGGAATCGGCTGTCCAATATTACCTGATTACGGAATATCTGGCCAATTATGAGTCTTATTATACCAGCTATTACATGTATCAGGACGGGGAAAATGATGTCATACATTTCGGACCGGTTTGGGATTTTGACACCAGTCAGGGAGCCTACGCCATCGATTATTGCGCTTATATTACCCTGATCTACAGAAACCTCCTTCAGGCCCCTGCCTTTTCGGACTATGTAAAGAATTATTATAATCAAAATAGCAATGCCTTTTCGGAGATACAAAATGACATTGCTTCGATGAAGGAGGAGATCCAATCTTCCGCCAATATGAATTATATCAGATGGAATTGGCTGGGACAGGACAATCAAAAGCCTGCGGGACTACCCTTTGAAGCAAGCTATGAGGACGCAGTTCAGGCCCTAGCAGATTGGCATTATGAGAGAAGGTCTACCTTCCAGCCTGCAACAGCAGATTGGAAATGGTATATCCAGGATGGAAATTTAGTATTTGATATTAAGGATGAAGGGTATACCAACCTCCAGGCGGCTGTATGGCATAAGGATGATATGTCTGATTTGAAGTGGATCACCGCAAGAAAATCAGGTCAGACCTGGATCGGTTCCAATGCCTTAAGCGATCTGACAGAGAAGGGCATTTATAATGTTCATATTTATGACTTTGATGCCTATGGGAATGTCTTCATCGCAGCTGCCATGTCTACTTATATAGACAATCAGATCAAGGCCGATATTTATGCGGACCAAACCTCGGATTTCCGGATGGAATTGCGAGCTGAGAATGCCTCCGCCTGCAGCAGCGTCAGATTTGCC
>CAVJHW010000190.1:0-3609 GCA_963649395.1 Coriobacteriaceae bacterium
CCCTGCTGTAGCGGATTGCAGGTACAGGGCACCGCTATCTCCCCGGCTGCACGGACTCTAAGAGTATACCTTGTTTGACGACAAAAGTCAATCCTTAGGCCTGGTATTTTCCCGGGGTTTTTCCCTTGTAGCGTTTGAAGGTCTTGATAAAATAGCTCAAGTCATTGAAGCCGCAATTATAGGCTACCTCCGTGACGGAGCTGTCAGAGGTGGCCAGCTCATAGCAGGCATGCTCGATCCGCTGGTAATTCAGGTAATCCATGGGTGTCCGGTGGGTCATCTGGTAGAAGAAGCGGCAGAAATACTTAGGGGACATGGAGGCGGCATCTGCCAGCTGCTGCAGACTGACGGGGGAAGCGTAATTGCTTTCCATATAGTCCAGCACATTTTTCAATTGCATGATCCGCTTGTAATCCTTCTTGGTTTGGGGGATATCCTCCAGATAGAGGTGGCGGGAGAAGACAACCCCGAAGAAATGATATAATTCCCCATAGGTGGTTAGCTCATAGCCGGGGGGGCAGGCGGACATAGCGTCAAAGACATTCCAGATGATTTGGTGAATATCTTCATATTTGGGACTGAAATGGTGATAAATGAGGGCTGACCGGTCAATGACCCGCTGCATGTAGGAGCTGCAGGCCGGATTGTGCTTGAGAAAGGCATTTAAGTCGAAGACCAGGCATTCATAGACACAGCCGGAGGAGGGAGTGCCGGAATGGAGGATACCGCTGTGAATAAAGACGATATCCCCGGGACAAGCCTGGAATTCCTTCTCGTCCAGGGTCATATAGAGCTGTCCGGTGAGAACCCGGATCAGCTCGTATTCCGCATGCCAATGGTAGTTCATGATATAGCGGGGAAAGGATGAGTCTGCATGGTAGAATTCCAGGGGAAAGCTGGAGGTTCCATGCCGCTTTTTCTCATTAAAATTCAGATATTGCATTCCTGTCTCCTTAGGGGCTTGCGCCTTTCGCCCCCCAGACGCATCTCGTCAGGCAGGAGGGACCGAAAAACTGCCTCCTCCCGGTCTTGTGCCGGGGTTGAAATGTGAATATTGTTATATTTTCTGCCATTATATCACAAGTATTTTTTGAAGTACAAGGGTATAATAAGAGAAAACAACAGAAAACCATATTTGTATGTTATGGAGGTATGATTAACATGGCAGAAGAAAGATTAGTCGGCGGTTATCCTGTAATTGGTATCAGACCTACGATTGATGGTCGTAAGGGTCCTCTGGATGTCAGAGGTTCTCTGGAAGAGCAGACCATGGGTATGGCTAAGGCAGCAGCCGACCTGTTCCGGGCCAATCTGAGATATTCCAATGGCGAGCCGGTGAAGGTTGTGATCGCAGATTCCACCATCGGCCGTGTACGTGAGAGCGCAGCCTGCGCAGAGAAGTTCAGAAAGGAAGGCGTAGATATTACCCTGACCGTTACTCCCTGCTGGTGCTACGGTTCTGAGACCATGGATATGGATCCTCAGACCATCAAGGGAGTATGGGGCTTGAATGCTACGGAGCGTCCTGGTGCTGTATACCTGGCTTCCGTATTGGCTACCCATGCCCAGAAGGGGCTGCCGGCCTTCGGTATCTATGGACATGATGTTCAGGAAGCAGACGACAGCCGGATCCCGGAGGATGTACAGGAGATGCTGCTGCGGTTCGGCCGTGCGGCTGTTGCCGTTGCATCCATGAGAGGAAAGTCTTATCTGCAGATCGGTGCCATTACCATGGGTATCGGCGGTTCTATCATTGATTCCGATTTTATCGAGTCCTATCTGGGCATGCGGGTTGAGTCTGTAGATGAGGTGGAGATCATCCGCCGGATGTCTGAGGGCATCTATGATGAGGAGGAATTCCAGAAGGCTCTGGCCTGGACGAAGGCCAATTGCAAGGAAGGCTTTGATAAGAACCCCGACTGGATTCAGAAGACTCCGGAAGAGAAGGAGAAGCAGTGGGAGTTCGTAGTTAAGATGATGGTAATCATCAAAGACCTGATGCAGGGCAACAAGAAGCTGGAGGACAAGTTTGCTGAGGAGGCACTGGGACACAATGCCATCGCAGCCGGTTTCCAGGGACAGAGACAGTGGACGGACTTCTATCCCAATTGTGACTTCGCGGAAGCCCTGCTGAATACCTCCTTTGACTGGAACGGAGCAAGAGAGCCCTATATCCTGGCTACCGAGAATGACGTGTTGAATTCCCTGGGCATGCTCTTTATGAAGCTTTTGACCAACCGAGCTCAGATTTTCGCAGATGTGCGTACCTACTGGAGCGGAGATGCCGTGAAGCGTGTGACGGGCTACGACATCGAAGGAAAGGCCAAGGAGGCCGATGGATTCATTCACCTGATCAACTCCGGCGCCGCCTGTCTGGATGCCTGCGGTGAGGCCAAGGACGAGAACGGCCAGGGCGTGATAAAGGAGTGGTGGAACGTAACCGAGGAAGACCAGAAGGCGATCCTGGAGGCTACCACCTGGAATCCGGCGGACAATGGATATTTCCGTGGAGGCGGATATTCCTCCAGATTCCTGACCAGAGCCGAGATGCCTGCTACCATGATTCGTTTGAATCTGGTGAAGGGACTGGGACCGGTTCTGCAGATCGCAGAGGGCTGGACCATCAACCTGCCGGATGAGGTTTCCGATGCCCTGTGGAAGAGAACGGACTATACATGGCCCTGCACTTGGTTTGCTCCCAGATGTGATGGAGTCAGCGGAAGCGCCTTTGAGACCGCTTATACCGTAATGCGGAACTGGGGAGCCAACCATGGCGCCATTTCCTATGGACATATCGGCGCTGACCTCATTACCATGTGCTCCATGCTGCGGATTCCGGTAGCTATGCACAATGTCGCAGACAAGGACATCTATCGTCCGGCTGCCTGGGGTGCTTTCGGAACCAAGGACAAGGAAGGGGCAGATTTCAGAGCCTGCAAGAATTACGGACCTCTCTACAAGTAATCCCGGATCTTGGGAGGGTGCAGTCGAGAACAGGCCGCAGAACTTGCAGATATTCAGGAGAATCCATACGAAGATTCCAAAAGAGAGCAGCAGAAGGAGAGTATCCTTCTGCTGCTTTTTGAAGGAGGTTGAGCTGTTTATGACAGGGTTTGGAACTATCATCAATTCCCTTGCCATTCTGGGGGGTGGGGTCATTGGCCTTCTGGGGGGAAGATTCATGAAGGAGCGCATCCAGGATACCCTGCAGCGTACCTGCGGAGTTAGTGTGATCCTCATTGGCCTGGCGGGAGCCATGGAACAGATGCTGACCATAGCGGACAATTCTCTGACGGCAGGCAGCAGCATACTTCTTACCGTGTGCCTGGTGTTGGGAGCCCTGGTGGGAGAGGCCATTGACATTGAGCAATGGTTTGAGGGATTCGGGGAATGGCTGAAGGAGAAGACTCGCAGCACCGGAGATGGCAGCTTCGTGGAGGGCTTTGTGACAGCCAGCCTTACGGTTTCCATAGGAGCTATGGCTATTGTGGGAGCCCTGGAGGATGGAATATCCGGAGATTGGTCGGTATTGGCAGCCAAGTCGGTGTTGGACTTCATCATTGTCCTGGTGATGACCTGCTCCATGGGGAAGGGATGTATTTTTTCCGC
>CAVJHW010000191.1:0-3491 GCA_963649395.1 Coriobacteriaceae bacterium
ATGGAAGAATGTGCCCCATCGAGACCCCGGAAGGTCCGAACATCGGTCTGATCAACTCCCTGGCTTCCTATGCTCGGATCAATCCCTATGGCTTTGTGGAAGCCCCCTATCGCAAGATTGATAAGTCGGATCCCAAGAATCCCAGGGTTACCGATGAAGTAGTATATATGACCGCCGATGAGGAGGATAATTATCATGTAGCTCAGGCCAATGAGCCTCTGGATGCGGAGGGTCATTTCCTGCGGAAGAATGTATCCGGCCGTTACCGGGAGGAGACCCAGGAATACGAGCGTCAGATGTTTGATTTCATGGACGTATCTCCGAAAATGGTATTTTCCGTGGCTACGGCATTGATTCCTTTCTTGCAGAATGACGATGCCAATCGAGCTCTGATGGGATCCAACATGCAGCGGCAGGCCGTGCCCCTGCTCTTTACCGAGGCTCCGGCGGTAGGTACCGGAATTGAGGCCAAGGCAGCAGTGGATTCCGGTGTCTGTGTGGTGGCCAAGAAGTCCGGCACCATTACCTATGCCTCTTCCAAGGAGATCCGCATGGACAATGAGGATGGAACCCGGGAGATTTACCATCTGACCAAGTTCATGCGCAGTAACCAGAGCAACTGCTACAACCAGAGACCCATTGTCAATAAGGGAGACCATGTCAATGCAGGGGATGTGATTGCAGACGGACCCTCCACCTCCAACGGAGAGCTGGCCCTGGGCAAGAATCCTCTTATCGGCTTCATGACCTGGGAGGGTTATAACTACGAGGACGCCGTTCTTCTAAGCGAGAGACTGGTTCAGGAGGATGTATATACCTCCATTCATATAGAGGAATACGAGGCAGAGGCCAGAGATACCAAGCTGGGGCCGGAGGAGATTACCAAGGATGTTCCCGGCGTAGGGGATGAGGCCTTGAAGGATCTGGATGAGAGAGGCATCATCCGCATCGGTGCCGAGGTTCGGGCAGGAGATATCCTGGTAGGCAAGGTAACCCCCAAGGGGGAGACAGAGCTGACAGCAGAGGAACGTCTGCTGCGGGCTATTTTCGGTGAGAAGGCCCGGGAGGTTCGAGATACCTCCCTGAAGGTGCCTCATGGAGAATATGGTATTATTGTAGATGCCAAGGTCTTTACCCGGGAGAATGGTGACGAGCTCTCTCCCGGCGTGAATCAGGCTGTGCGGATCTATATTGCCCAGAAGAGAAAGATTTCTGTAGGAGACAAGATGGCTGGCCGTCACGGTAACAAGGGTGTTGTATCCCGTGTGCTTCCGGTGGAGGATATGCCCTTCCTGCCCAACGGACGTCCCCTGGATATCGTGCTGAATCCCCTGGGCGTGCCTTCCCGTATGAATATCGGTCAGGTGCTGGAGATTCATCTGAGTCTGGCAGCCAAGGCTCTGGGATTCAATATTTCCACCCCCGTCTTCGACGGCGCCAACGAGGTGGATATCCAGGATACCCTGGAATTGGCCAATGATTATGTCAACCTGTCCTGGGATGAGTTCTCCGCGAAGCATCGAGAGGAGCTCCGCCCGGAGGTCTATGATTATCTGGATAAGAATAAGGCCCATAGAGAGGTATGGAAGGGAGTTCCTATTTCCCGGGATGGCAAGGTTCTCTTAAGAGACGGGCGAACCGGAGAATTCTTCGACAGCCCCACTACCATCGGCCACATGCATTATCTCAAGCTTCACCACCTGGTCGATGATAAGATCCATGCCCGCTCCACAGGCCCCTACTCCCTGGTTACCCAGCAGCCCCTGGGCGGCAAGGCCCAATTCGGCGGTCAGCGTTTCGGAGAGATGGAGGTTTGGGCTTTGGAGGCCTACGGTGCCTCCTATACCTTGCAGGAGATTTTGACGGTCAAATCCGACGATGTGGTAGGCCGTGTGAAGACCTATGAGGCCATTATCAAGGGTGAGAACATTCCTGAGCCTGGCATTCCGGAATCCTTCAAGGTATTGCTCAAGGAGCTGCAGTCTCTGGGACTGGATGTCAGAGTTCTGCGGGATGACAATACGGAAGTAGATATTATGGAATCCGTGGATTATGGCAATACAGACCTAAGAAAGATTATAGAGGGAGACCGTTATTCCGGCCGGGAGGAGGAAGAGAATTCTCTGGGCAGGTACGGATTCGGCAAGCAGGAGTTCGAAGGCGAGGAGCTGGTGGACATCGATGAGGATTCCGATGAGGAGGACTCCGATGAGGATATGCTGGATGAGACCTTCGAGGATGATTTCGGTGACGATTCCTCCGGAAATGAGGAAGATTTCCTGGATGAATTTGACGAGCCTTTTGATGACAGTGAAGAGTAAGGGAAAGGGGTAATGAAATGCCAGACACAGTGAATAAAGAAGCAGCTGCCTATCAGCCCATGACTTTTGACGCAATTAAGATCGGCCTTGCCTCACCGGATACGATTCGTGACTGGTCTCACGGGGAGGTGAAGAAGCCGGAGACCATCAACTACCGAACCCTGAAGCCGGAGAGAGATGGTCTCTTCTGTGAGCGCATTTTCGGACCCTCCAAGGATTGGGAATGCCATTGCGGAAAGTATAAGAAGATCCGCTATAAGGGTGTGGTCTGTGACCGCTGTGGAGTAGAGGTTACCAAGTCCTCGGTACGTCGGGAACGGATGGGCCATATCGAATTGGCTGCCCCGGTATCCCATATCTGGTACTTTAAGGGGATTCCCTCCCGGATGGGCCTGATCCTGGACATGTCTCCCAGAACCCTGGAGAAGGTCCTGTATTTTGCCAGCTACATCGTCCTGGATGGCGGCAATACCAGACTTCAATACAAGCAGGTGCTGGGGGAGAAGGAATACCAGGATGCCCGGGAAGAGTATGGGGATGCCTTTCGGGTAGGCATGGGGGCGGAATCCGTCAAGGAGCTCCTGTCTGCCATTGACCTGGAGAAGGAGTCGGCAGAATTGAAGAAGGGACTCAAGGAGTCCACCGGCCAGAAGAGAGCTAGGATCATCAAGCGTCTGGAGGTGGTGGAGGCCTTTCGGGAGTCCGGCAACCGCCCGGAATGGATGATCATGGACGCTATCCCGGTTATTCCGCCGGATCTGCGTCCCATGGTCCAGCTGGATGGCGGCCGTTTTGCCACCTCGGATCTCAATGATCTCTATAGAAGAATCATTAACCGGAACAACCGTCTGAAGAGACTGCTGGAGCTGGGAGCCCCGGATATCATCGTCCGCAATGAGAAGCGTATGCTGCAGGAGGCAGTGGATGCCCTGATCGACAATGGCCGTCGGGGCCGTCCGGTAACGGGCCCCGGCAATCGTGCCCTTAAGTCCCTGTCTGACATGCTGAAGGGTAAGTCCGGCCGCTTCCGCCAGAACCTGTTGGGGAAACGTGTAGACTATTCCGGCCGTTCCGTAATCGTAGTAGGACCGGAGCTGAAGATCTACCAATGTGGTCTGCCCAAGGAGATGGCTATCGAGCTCTTCAAGCCCTTTGTGATGAAGGAGCTGG
>CAVJHW010000192.1:0-3449 GCA_963649395.1 Coriobacteriaceae bacterium
CCTTGAATGAGATCTGTGACCACCCCCAGAGATTATTTAATCATATTTTTGCTTTTGAGAACCTGGAATTTGCTTCTATGTTGGATGGGGTTAGTTTTGACAAACTTAAAATTCTAGATCCCCATTTCTATGACCGGACAAATTATGATCTGACGATCAAGGCTCAGCCCTCCCAAGACCTTTCTATGGAATGGCATTATAATCCCCAGGTCTACGAAAGAGAGGGGATAGAAGCTCTTGCGGAGGCATACGAAGCTCTTCTGGATCAATTTCTGGCAGACCCTGAGAAGCCGGTGAAGGAGTATCGCCTGCTGTCTGATGCCCGGGAAAGGGCACTGATCCAGGAGATCAACAAAAACTACCGATGCCCCCAGGCAAGGGGAACAACTCAGAGTCAATGGATCCAGATGGCCTTGCAATATCCGGACAAGGATGCAATCTGTGAGGGTGAAAAATCCATCTCATACAGGGATCTTCTCACTTCATCCAAGAGGGTGGCCGCTTACCTGAAGAGCCATGGAGCCAAGCCGGGAAGCGTGATAGGCCTGGATGCTCAAAACAGCCTGGAGACTATCGCTTGTATCCTGGGTATCCTTATGGCTGGATGTGCCTATCTGCCCCTGGATCTGAAGTTGCCGGAGAAGAGAAGGGAATTTTATATAAATCAAACGAAGATGGAACTGGTCTTCTCAGACCTGACAGATGGGTATCCGGAAACAGTTACGGTGATTTCCAAGGCCCATGCCCTTGCCTGTCCCAGTATTTTAGAAGATCTGCCGGAATACCGACCGGAGGATCTGGCTTATATCATCTTTACCTCCGGATCCACCGGAGAACCCAAGGGGGTCTGTGTATCCACCGGTGCCCTCTATCAATTTGGCACTCTGGGGGATAAGAGTCTGCAGCATGGAAGCCCCCAGGACCGGGTAGCCCAGATTGCGGTTCTCTCCTTCGATGCCAGCATTTATGAGATTTTTACCACCTTGATGACCGGGGGAACCATTGTAGTGGCCTCGGACAAGGATAAGGAAACCGCCGTCAGCTTGACTGCCTTTTATAAGAGGGAGGGGATCACCAGATCCTTTATCACCATGCAGCTCTTTGCCTTGATGGTCGATGAGGATGCGGCCTGTTTTGCCCAGGCCAGATCCATATCCGCCGGAGGGGAAAGAGCCTCTGCCAGGCATTTCTTTCAGATGGCCAAGGCCAATTCCCAAACCCAGATGATCAATGGCTATGGTCCGACGGAATGCATCTGTCTCTCCTCCGGTTATCACCTATCCGCAGACGCAGAATGGATGGAGGAGATACCCATCGGCTATCCGGAGGAGAATCATACCTATTATGTGATAGATGAAGATGGCCATCTCTGTCCTCCCTATGGGGAAGGGGAATTATATATTGGCGGCGCCAATGCCTCCGGCTACTTCGGAAGAGAGGATCTGACCCGGGAACAATTTATAGAAAGTCCCTACGAACCCGGAAGGCTTCTGTATCGGTCCGGTGATATGGTCAAATATATCCCGGGGCAGGGTATGGTCTACCTCCACCGACGGGATCAGCAAGTCAAGATCCGGGGCTTTCGCATCGAGGCCGGGGAGATTGAAAATGCCATACGCTCCTGCACCGACGTCAAACAGGGCTGTGTACGTATCTTGGAAAAGGAGGGGACCTGGAGGATTTACGGATATTATGTGTCCCACCGCCCCATCCATCCGGAAGAGATCAAGGAACAGCTGACCAGGGCTCTGCCCTCTTATATGATCCCCAGCGGATTGGCCCAGCTGCCAAGCCTTCCCAGGAATAAGAATGGCAAGCTGGATCCGTCTGGTCTGCCGGATATCCTGACAGGGACAGAAAGTTCCTATATTCCGGCACAAAATGACCTGCAGCAGAAGCTTTTGAAGATCTGGCAGGAGGTTTTGGGAAACCGGGAGCTGGGTATCCGGCATGATTTCTTCGAAGCAGGAGGAGATTCCATCAAGGCCATGCAGATCATAGGTCTTTTGAAAAAATACGGATATCAGGCCCAGATACGAAGCCTCTTCCAGAATCCCACCGTGGAAAAGTTCTCCCGGCATGTCCATACAGGTCTGTCCCAATCCCAGGAAGCCCTGGAGGGAGTCTGTGAGCTTTTGCCCATTCAGAAGGACTTTTTTGCCCACCGCTATCCTCATCAAAATCAATTTAACCAAAGCATTTTGCTGAAAATGAAGCAACCGGTAGGGGCAGACCAACTGGCAAGGGTTCTGGACCAGCTGACCGCACACCATGATATGCTGCGGGCGCAATATAGCCAGGAGGCAGGGGCCTGGATCCAGAGGATCCGGCCGGTAGGCTGTCCATCCTATGAAATCCACGAATATCGCCTGCCTTTGAAGAATCTTCAAGCAGAGGTGGAGGAGATCATCTTCCAGCTTCAAAAAGGGATGGATCTGGAGCGAGGAATCCTGCTCCAGGTAGGACTTATTTCAGCCCCGGAGGAAACCCTTGTCTTCCTGACCTTTCACCATATGGTCATGGATGGGGTATCTTTCCGTATTTTGCTGAGGGATTTGGGGGAACTGCTGCGTGGGATAGAGAAGGGGGAAGCGGTAGCCCTGCTTCCCAAAACTCTTTCCTATGGGAAATATGCCCAAGCTCTTCAGACTTACAGTAAGGAAGAGGGAAGCCTGCAGCCCTGGGAAAATGTCCCCGTGAATGCCCTGGAAGAGCTGTCTGCCGAAGAGTCACCCCTTTGCCTGAGGGATAGAAGTGGAAAGATGTTAACCCTGCAGGAGGCCGTCAAGGAGGGAATAGAGGCTTATGCCAAAGCGGTCCGGGGGACGGAATTTGCCGATGTCCTGCTGGCGGTGGTAGGAAAAGCCCTTCAAGACGTCTGTTCTTTGTCCCACTTTGCGGTAGATATCGAACATCATGGCCGGGGATTCCACAAGCAAGCCTATGACCTGTCCAATACCATTGGATGGTTTACCGCCATCTATCCCTTTATTTTCAACATAGAGGAATCTTCTTCCATCACAGACCTGGCGGAAGCGACCTCCGCTGCCCAACAGGTCTATCGACAAGCCAGCGCCGAGTATATGGCTGTCAAAATGTCTGACGGTCATAAGCCGGCCATCTGTCGGCTGCAGCCCCAGATCTGCTTTAATTATTTGGGAAGCTTCGATTCGGTGGAAAGTCCGGAATTGCCCTTTGAGATTCTGGTACAAAATGTGGCCGGAAATCGTGCCCCGGATCAGGAAACCCCCTATGTTCTGGAGATCAATGCCCTGATTCTGGGAGGCAGCCTTCAGATGATGGTGGATTACAATCGTCGGGTCCTGGGAGAGGAAAAGATGGACGCCCTGCTGGATCGGATGACCGTTTATGCCCAGGAACTAAAGGCATATGCCAAGGAGAAATACTATGAACCCTTCCCCCTGTCCTCTCTTCAGATGGCTTATTAC
>CAVJHW010000193.1:0-3358 GCA_963649395.1 Coriobacteriaceae bacterium
AACGACATATGCGTCAAGAGCGGGAATACTTCATGGAAAAAGGGTTGGCCAAAGGCTTAGAACAAGGCAAGATGGAAGGCTTAGCCAAAGGGAGAGCCGAAGGCATAATGACGGGAAGAGCAGAGGGTATAGAAGAAGGAAGAGTGAAGGGTATCGCGGAGGGCAGAGCGGAAGGCATGTCAGAAGGTATCGTAAATACCTTGCTGAATGTTCTTGGCCTGCTTGATAGGGTTCCTTCTGCCCTGCAGGAGAGAATCCTGGCCGTAAAAGACCCGGACATTCTCACTCGCTGGACCCTGATCGCCGCCCGAGCTAGCAGCATCGCCGATTTTGAGAAAAAAATAAGAGAATAAGCCCCAGCTTTCACCTGTTGAGGCTTATTCTCTCCTACTCTTTTGCTCTCCTGCCATTCTTCATGCCTATGTGGCACCCGTGATGCTAGTAATGCTCGTGGTGCTAGTGATGCCAGCAGTGTCGACTCCTGAGTATTTCTGCAACTTCCTGACAGGGACAGCCCTTGTTCTTCTCAGCAGTCCTTCTTCTCAGCAGCCCTTCATCTCGGCAACCCTTCTTCTCAGCAACCCTGATCCCTACTTTCTATGCTATCTCTCAGAATCCGCAGGGTCTCTTCTGTCATGCGGCATACGTATTCCGGCTTCCCGTCGAAATGGCCTGTTTCGCTTACGCACATGGCTGCGCAGGCGTGACAGGCATCCTTATGAGGGCATACGGCACATTCCCCCGGCAGCCGGATGGCTGCCGCAGCAGCTTTGGTTTCTTCCCAGGCTTTGGCAAAACCCAGCTGTCCTACAGATACCTGGGGTTCTGTCATCATGCCGCAGGGGGTCATGGTTCCCTGCCAATCGATCCAAAATGCACTTCTTCCGGCCCGGCACAGGATCCCCTCTCCCGGTCCACCCTCACAATCGGCATCCTCCTCTACCCTTACACCCTTGCAAAAGCTTTCTGCCCGGGCTTGAAACTGTTCCGGACGAAAGCGAAGCCTGTCCCACTGGACGCTATGTCTTGCCGCCTCCTCGGCCGAAAAGCGATCATTGTCTCCAACCATATCCGCATCCCGCCGGATGGGGGGAAACATATAGGTAGCCAGCTGCATGGGGACCTTCAAGGATTCCGCGATATGAAAAACTTCCTCCATCTCCCCCACATTGTAGGGGGTTAGGGACATATTTAGCTTTACACTGATACCGATTTCCTTCAAAGAGCGGATATTATGCAGCACTCGCTCATAGGCATCCACACCGCAAAGGCGCTCATAGGCCTGGCTGCAGGCGCCATATAGGGTAATGTTGAAGCGAAAGGGGGGCTGGTGGCGAAAGAAATCCAGCATTTCCTTGTCGATGAGGGAAGCATTGCTATTAACACTCACCATCAATCCCATTTTCTTCAGCTCTGTCAGGATATAGGGGAAATCCTTCCGGATCAGGGGCTCCCCACCGGTAAGGAGGAGAAAGAGCATCCCATGACTGCGGGCCTCCTCGGCTATAGTCAGCCACTCATCGGCACTCAGCTCCCTCCCTCGCTTCTTCTGGTCTTCCCCGCTCAGGTGCACATAACACATCTTACAATTAAAATTGCAGCGAGGGGTCAATTCAAAATTACCCGCCAGGGGGGTACCCATTCTGCAGGCTTTGGCATGAAGATAGGATGCCAGGCGAGGTTCTGTATTCTTATTCTCCATATTGTCTCCCAAATAATTCCCTTTCTACAAGCCTGACCGCTTCTTCCTCCGGCCGACATTCCAGGCGGTAAACTTGGACTCCCTGGACAAGGTTGGCAACCAATTCCATGGCTTTGGCAGTCATAGCCCCGTCCCAGGGATAGTAAGCGCATTGATGCAGCAAAGCTCCAAAGGCTTCTGTTCCGCTGGCAGGACGGAGGATATTGTCCGGCTTCTGCCCCAGGAGCACAATGGCCCTCAAAGGAGCAGAAATGTTATGACAGATGCCGGAGGTTCCGGCATAGAAAATACCATTTGCCCTAAGTCCCTCTGTGTCCACCAGGCATCGATCTCCATTGATGATCCGGGCATCTCCATACCGGTGCCACAGGTCGGCCTGGGTGCTCTTCCCGATCCCACAGGGACCGCTAAAGAGGAGAGCCTGCCCCCGAACCAGAAGATAGGAGGCATGCAGGACAATCTGGCCGTAATCCATCATAATCTCAAACAAATTCGCAGCTTCCAAGATTGCCTGAGAATACATGGTAGCGCGATACCTGTCCGAAAAGAAAAGCCGGGTAGATCTTCCCTGGCGTATCCCATAGGAAAATTGCTTTTCCCCGTAGTTCTTGAGGCTATGATGCCCCTCCTGATCCTGCCAGCAATAGAGGTTATTCCTTTGCCCTGCATCTGCAGGAATCCGGGGCAGGCTTTCCTGATAGTCCAGAATAATGGTATGATCTGCCTTTGTACCCTCCCCGGCATGAAAGGGGCTGCAGGTCTTAGAGGAAAGCCAGGCCTCCTCTCCTTGCATTTCCAATGTAATTCCGCCAAAAGTGAATCGTTCAATATACATAGGTCGTAAACATCAAGCTGCATTCATCGCTTGTATAGTGACCGGCATAACAGGTGGTGGACTCTCCGGCAGCCAGATTGGAGGCGCCCACCCGGTAGGTAATGCCCCCCAGGTAAAAGTCGCCATAGTCCAGCTTATAATAGACATAGACCTGACTCATATCCTGGTCGGAGCGATTGGTGATCGTTATGGCGGTATCCTGGGCAGTAACCTCCAGAACATCTTCATTCATGGAGGGTTCCTCCGAAAATGCCGCATACTCAGATACGGCAAGGGCCAGATTGTCTGTACTCTCCGGAGGAGCCTGTCGATTCAGATCCAGGAGCTGAACCTCCCTGGCCGGGGGCAGGGTACTTAGATCAAATTCATAGGTGACCTCCCCTGCAGTCAGGGTCAGATGGGCATATTGAACCGTCTCCTCCGCCATATTTTTCACCCGAATGGCACAGATATCGGATACCGTTTCATCCGATCCATCCTCCACAAAAAGACCGGAATAGGAATCCAGGCTGATCACCTGCAAGTCATGGCCTGCATCCCAGCCCTCTTCCTCTCCTCCATCTGTCTCTCGGCCGGAACTGGCAGAGGTTGCCGCATCCCCCTGGGATTGAGAAGCAGAAGAGGAGAAAGAGGCAGAAATCCCCTCCTCTTCCTTGCTATCCTTCCCACAGGCACCCGCAGTCAACAAGAGCGCTAAAGCAAGCAGGATGCTAGTTACTTTCTTCATAGGAATCTCCTCACAGAGAGTCATATGCCCCTGCCAATTCAGCCAGAAGGTACTGCACCCTGACCGGCAGCGGATCCCCTCTCCCGGTGTGCCC
>CAVJHW010000194.1:0-700 GCA_963649395.1 Coriobacteriaceae bacterium
GGTCTAATGTATATCATAACAAGTTACATCCCAGTTCCTGATAAATGGGAATCTGATTTAAGAACGAGAAAGGGGGAAGCCAAATGAAGTGTATGAAATGTGGAAAAGATGCATACAAAAGTACCACTAGTGAAGCAATCGAGATGGAATTTGGTCTTCTTGTCATCAGAAACATCCCTTGCTATAAGTGCGAAGAATGTGACGAAATTTTCTACACTGGAGATGTTGTAGAAAAAATCGAAGAAATCACAGATCGTGTAAAAAATATGATGCAAGAAATAACTATCATTGATTATTCAAAAGCTGCGTAGCGTAAAATCGGGAATAGGCCAAACCAATGAACCGATCTGTCTGGTCAGCCATAAACAAGGGAATATTCAGCACATCATCCTCCAGCTTCAGATTATCAAGGGAGAACCAAACACGGATCATGAAGCATTCCTCCAGCCAGGATCTGGACTGAGGTTCCCTTACCTGCATACAGGTATGACGGTATCATACGGATCTGTTCCCTGGCAATCGAATAAATCACTGCCGGCGCATGGGAGCTGACAATGAACTGAATCTTTGGAAAAATAGTGTTTAGATCTCTTATAATAGTCTGCTGCCACCGGGGATGCAAATGTAAATCTATCTCATCAATCACAACAATTCCAGGCGTCTCTTCTAACACCCCATCTGCAAGCATAGGATTTAATAC
>CAVJHW010000194.1:710-3331 GCA_963649395.1 Coriobacteriaceae bacterium
AGGCTGAGCCGGATTCCGTCTGTCCCTTAGCCGCATCTGAGCCGGATTCCGTCTGTCCCTCCCCGGCCTCCGCAGCCGATGGGGAAGCCTCCGAGACAGAGGAAGTAGAAACCTCCCCGGAGGATGCAGCCAGGTCATAAGAGACCCCAGCCGAATTGCCGCAGCCTCCCAGAATAAAACAAAGCACAAGGGTAAAAACCAAAAACTTCTTCCGCACTTTCTTTGTCTCCTTACCGTTACCTTTTTCTGACCCTTATGGGCAACTCCAGTAAACGTAAGGTTCTTTTTGTGTACAGCTAGGCTTATTGTAACGAATTTCACCAACAAATACAAGACTTTTACGGAGCTTTTGACACCCAAACCAATCTTGGTTACAGTGTCAAAAGCCTGAGCCCACGACATGCTTGCATGTCAGTGGGGGAACGGCTTTATGACACGCCCCTCAATGAGGGTGAAGTGGGGCGAAAGCCCCGCGAGAACCCGAATTGAGGGAGGATTGTGGGAGTGCGTAGCACGGAACAATCCGTGTAACCAGAGGTTTGGGTGTTTTGACACCCAAACCAATCTTGGATGTTACGATAGTACTTTGGATGCTGGGACTCCTTACTCAACGACATGGAGGGGTAGATTCTTGAAATGGCTTAGAATGCGCAAGCGCAAATGCTTAGTTCCTATTTATATGATTTTTTACCTGCTTTCCTTCCGCTTTCTGGAAAAGCATGTGACAACCAACTATCATGTGATCACATCACCCTTGGACAAGTATATTCCCTTTTGTGAGCTTTTTGTCATTCCCTATTATCTCTGGTTTGCCTATATGACGGCGGTGCTGGTCTATTTTATCTTTTTTAGTGCCAGCATTCAGGAATATAACCAGCTGGCCTTCACCCTAGGCATAGGAATGACCGTTTTTCTGGCGATTTCTCTGCTCTATCCCAATGGACTGCATCTGCGGCCTGAGGTCTTTCCCAGAGATAATCTCCTGACTCGCTGGGTGGCAGGTCTCTACCGCACGGATACACCTACCAATGTCTTTCCCAGCATACATGTATTTAATTCTGTAGCTGCCTACCTGGCCATCCGCCGGTGTCAAGCTCTGAAAAATAGGCGGGGGATACAACTTGCTTCTTTGATTTTGTCTATCCTTATTGTGCTCTCTACCATGTTCCTGAAGCAGCATTCCGTAACCGATGTGACGGCTGCTCTCCTGATGAACTTTGTACTCTATGTGGTCATCTACCGACCGGTATGGCTCTTTGCCCCGGCCGGCAGCAAAATAACCACCGACTGAGTACCCCCCTGCTGCACGGTGCTCCGCTCCACTACGAAGGAAGGCCAGCTTATGGCTGCTTTTCCAGCTTGGCAAAGGAGGCAAACATTTTCTTCCTTCCGGCCCGGTCAAATTCCACGGTTACTTCGTAATCCTTTCCACCGTCAACAATATCCGTCACAGTGCCCAGGCCGAAACGGGCATGACTGACCCGATCCCCCAGACCATAGTCCAGGGTATTGGCTTTTTGAACCCTAATCTCCCTTGGCTTATAGCGCCCTACCGGGAAGGGATGGATCTTTCCCGGGGAACCGCCTCCCGGAAGGAGAGAGGAAGAGGAGGCCTCCTGTCGAGACGGCTTCCTGTCTCTTCCCAGATCTACCAATTCCCTGGGTATCTCGCGAACAAAGCGGGAGGTCTTGAAATATTGGTACTCTCCCCGGAGCATCCTGGCCTGAGCAGCGGTCATGGTCAGGCTCTTCCGGGCCCGGGTGATGCCCACGTAGCAGAGCCGCCGTTCCTCCTCCATCTCAGAGGGGCTGTCTGCATGGATGGACATAGCTCCCGGGAAGGTGCCATCCTCCATCCCCACCATATATACGTGGTCAAATTCCAACCCCTTGGCGCTGTGCAGGGTCATCATCAGGACATATTCCCCATTTTCCTCCAGATTGTCAATATCAGCTACCAGGGCAACCTCCTGCAGGAAGCCATTCAGGCTGGGATTCCCGGCAGAAGCCTCGTAGTCGGCTGCCTTGGACAGGAGCTCATCCAGGTTTTCCAACCGGGCTTTTGCCTCATCGGTATTCTCTGCCCTCAATTCCTCAGCATAACCGCTCTCCTCCATGATTTTCTCCAGCAGCTTCTCCACTCCCAGATATTCCTCCTGGGAACGCAGAGCCTGGATGAAGGTGGTAAAGCCCTTGATCTTGTTCATGGCTCTTCCCAGCCCCGGCACCTGGTCTGCCTCCAAAAGGGCGTCGTAGAAGCTGCAGTCTGACGCCGCGGCATGTTCCTCCACCCGATGGATGGTAGCGGCACCGATCCCCCGGCGAGGCACATTGATGATTCGCAAGGCTGCCAGATCATCCTGCCCATTGTCCACGGTTTTCAGGTAGGCCAGCATATCCTTAATCTCTTTTCTGGCATAGAAATTCACGCCTCCCACCAGCTTATAGGGCAGATTGGCCATCATGAACTTCTCCTCGAAGAGGCGGGACTGGGCATTGGTCCGGTAGAGAATGGCAAAATTGCTATAACTGCCCTCTCCCTTCCCGACTCGGGCTTTGATGTCTCCCGCTACATATTCCGCTTCCTCATAAGCATTCGCAAATTGGCGAAAGTGCAGGAG
>CAVJHW010000195.1:0-3329 GCA_963649395.1 Coriobacteriaceae bacterium
GCGATCAATCTCACTTTATCTATGTAGATGCCAGCAAGCAGGACCAAGATACAGAGCTGGGGCGACTCATGCATGATTTGAACTGCAGAGATGTAGCGGATATGCAGAAGGGAATCTTGGCAGAGCGGGTACGTTGGTTGAAGGAAACGGAAAGGGGCGTGGAACATATGTGCAGAGAAATGGATGAGATTTATAACGAAGCGTTTGGGAATGGCAAGGCAGAAGGAAGAGCAGAGGGACGAGTGGAAGGACGAGTGGAAGGAAGAACAGAAGAAAAGGTGAAGGTCGTACAGAATATGAAGAAGCTTGATATGCCGATAGAACAAATTGCCCTGGTGGTGAATGTGGATATAAAAACGGTGAAGGAGTGGCTTGGGAAGGAACTTGTTTCAGATTGACCTGCTTTTCAAGAAAAATGTGCCATGAAAAATCGATAGACAATTCAAAAGATTGGAATTATACTAGGCTTTGGAGATTGGCTCTGAACAGTTACAAAAAATGAAAATGAAGGAGTATGCAGAATCCATGCAAGAACAGAGCTTTACGACGGTCATTAAGCCCAAGAGCGGCTGGTTTGACCTGCATTTGAAAGAGGTTTTCGCCTATCGTGATTTGATTTTTCTCTTTGTGAAACGGAATTTTGTTTCCAAGTACAAGCAGACTATTCTGGGACCCTTGTGGGCCATTATTCAACCCCTGCTGACTACGGTTGTATTTACCTTGGTTTTTGGTAACATCGCCGGTCTTTCCCCGGATGGCGTGCCCCCCTTCATTTTCTATCTATGCGGCACCATTTTATGGACTTATTTCTCTAATTGTCTCAGTCAGACGGCTAATACCTTTGTGGCCAACAGCGGAACCATGGGAAAGGTCTATTTTCCCCGGCTGGTTATGCCCATTTCCACCGTCTTTTCCGAATTGATCAGTCTAGTCATTCAATATTGCTTTATGGTAATATTTCTGGTATTTTATACTGTGACGGGCCAGGGGGTTCAGCCTAATGTCTGGATGCTTATGACCCCCTTGATTGTTCTGCAGCTGGCTTTGCTGAGCCTGGGCTGCGGAATCATCATATCGGCATTGACGACCAAATACCGGGATCTTGCCATGCTGGTTGGCTTTGGTGTTCAGCTGTGGATGTATGGCTCCCCCATCGCCTACGATATGTTCAGCTTTGCAGTATTCGCCCCCGGCGGAAAATGGCATACCCTCTATATGTGTAATCCTATTTCCTCCGTGGTCAACCTCTTCCGCTATGCCTATCTGGGGGTAGGCACCGTGGAGTGGCATTACTATTCCATCAGCTGGATTACCACATTTGCGCTGCTCTTTCTGGGAGTGGTTTTGTTCAGTCATGTGGAAAAGACATTTATGGATACAGTCTGAGGTTAAGGGAAGGTTAAGGGAAGGTTAAGCGAAGGATGAGTGAGGGCCAAGCAGAGGCCCAGTGAAGGCTCCGTGAAGGTGAAGCGGAGGCCAAAAGAAGACTAGGTGAAGGTTAAGCGAAGATGGATGAACTTGCGATTAAGATAGATCACGTTTCGAAGGAATACCGCCTGGGTGCCATAGGTGGGGGAACCCTGCGGGGGGATCTGCAGAGCTGGATGGCTCGGCTCAAGGGGAAGGAGGATCCCAACAGTAAGATAGGATCAGATGCGGCTGCCCATATGGGCGAGCGATTCCTGGCGCTGGATGATGTTTCCTTCCAGGTGAAAAAGGGAGAAGCCCTGGGCATCATCGGTCACAATGGTGCCGGTAAATCTACCCTCCTCAAGCTCCTTTCTCGTGTCACTGCCCCCACCCGGGGGACCATCAGCTATAACGGCCGGATTGCATCCATGCTGGAGGTGGGCACAGGATTTCATCCGGAGCTGACCGGCCGGGAGAATGTCTATATGAACGGTGCCATCCTGGGCATGACAAAGGCAGAGATCAGCAGCAAATTCGACCAGATCGTGGAATTTGCCGAGATGGAGAAGTTCATCGACACCCCGGTAAAGCGCTATTCCAGCGGCATGTATGTCAAGCTGGCCTTCGCCGTGGCCGCCCATCTGGACAGCGAGATCATGGTCATGGACGAGGTGCTGGCGGTGGGAGATATGAAGTTCCAGCAGAAATGCCTGGGGAAGATGGGGGATGCCGCCAACACAGAGGGGCGCACCGTCCTCTATGTCAGCCATAATATGAATACCATCCGTCAGCTCTGCACAAGGTGCATTGTGTTGGATCATGGGAAGATGGTTTTTGATGGAGAGGTAGAAAAAGCCGTAGAAATCTATTCAGACATGTCCAAAATTCCGGATGTGGTGAATGATTGCTCTCAGACAAAGCGGAATAAGTCGATGATTGACGAAGGAATACATATCAATAGGGTTACCTTGTCTGGGAGAGATTCTGCCGTATATCGAGGCTCAGAGAAGGTGCAAGCCAGGGTGGATTACCAGGCAAGAGAGGGGATTAAGAATCTTGCCTTTCGAATGACTGTGGAATCTGCGGACAAGACAGTTGTCGGTCTTGCAACCTCCAGACCCATTATAAGGGCGGAAAAAGGAAATAACAGAATTGAGCTTTCTCTTGACACAGATTGGCTGGCACCCGGCAAATATATCGTGAAGATGACAGGGTATTCAGTTAACGAGTTTGGCACTAACCAAATGCATGATGTCGTTGAAAACGCCTTTGCCTTCGAAAAGGAGCAGAATATAAACGAAAATAACAACATGGCGTGGAATCATACCTGGTGGGGGTATATGATGTTCCCGGAATTAGAGATTCAAGGATGAGGAAAGGCAATTAATATGAAGGATATTCTTCTTCCCCTGCGTCGTTTGCATGGAGCTATGCATGAAGAACAACAGAGGCGAAATCTATCAAGAAAGCTTGCAGCAAGAATTCAGTCTGTACAGCAAGATATGCTGCTTTTTGTCATGACACCTACCCACGGAAATCTGGGAGATCATGCAATCGCAGAGGCCACTTCCCGGATGTTGCAGGATATGCAGATAGAATACCTGGAGATTACTGCCAATGATATTCAGCTCCTTTCACAGTACAAGCGTCTTGGCCTTCTGAATGGTCATCCTATTCTTGTTAACGGAGGGGGAAATCTGGGTACCCTTTGGTTTGGTGTGGAGAAGTTATTTCGGCAGATCATTCAAAATGCTCCAAAGTCGCCAATTCTACTTTTGCCAAATACCATTTACTATGAAGACTCTCCCGCAGGCCAGCTGGAATTGCAAAAATCAAAGGAAATATATAATGCCCACGACCGACTTTTGCTCTGTGCAAGAGAGCGAATTTCGTATGATTTCATGCAGAAAAACTATAAG
>CAVJHW010000196.1:0-3283 GCA_963649395.1 Coriobacteriaceae bacterium
AGAGAGAGCTTTGGCAGCATCTGAAAAGAGAGGATCCGGCCATTTATCTTAGGATTCGCTGGGGGATTACAGGAGCAGCCATGAATCTTCCGGGGAAAGGCGGACGCAAGCTGTCGGAATATGGTTACAAATTGGCACAGAAGGTCTATGGATTTAATTGATAATAAGGTTGAGTTGGGTGTCAAAAAAACCCAAACCTGTTCTTTCAAGGAGGCAGATAAGAGAAGATGGAGATCGATTTAGAGCATTTGCGTAAGCCCTGCACTGGCGGCAGGGCGCATGAAGTATCTGTAAAAGGGATATGGGTGGAATCCGGAGCCTTGAAGCGTCTGTACGATATGCTGACGGAAGGCGAGCTTCGGGAATTTACCATGCCCATCATCGTCTGGGATGATAATGTCTGTGAAACAGAAGAAGAGAGGATGGAGGATCTGCTGGGGATTTGCCAGGAGATCTGCCTGTCTGCCGGGGATCTTCGAGCGGATTTTCGAGGCCTGGAGATTCTGGAGGAGACAATCCCCGAGGAGGCGGATTTGCTTTTGGCTGTGGGTGGGGGAACCATCCAGGAATTGTGCCGCTATGTGTCCTTCCAAAGGAGAATTCCCTATGTGGCGGTTCCTACGGCAGCCAGTGGCAACCATCTCCTGTCTTCCGTGGCGCTTCTGACCCGGGAGGGGACTCCTTGTCCGGCTCAGACCCAGATGCCCGAGTATGTATTTGCAGATACAGATATTTTCGCAAAGGCTCCTTATCGGCTGACAGCTGCGGGAATCTCTGCTTTGATGGGGGAATATCTGCACTTGGCAGACTGGAAGCTTGCCTATCCGGCGCAGAATAGGGATGCTTGTCAGGAACTTTGGGAGATGGAATATAAGGCTATCCGAGAGGTGACCAGACATTTGGATGATATACGGGAACGGGAAGAGGATAGCTGTCAGCGATTGATGTATGCCCTTTTATTGGCCAGTCTTTTTGCGGAGATCTCCGGGAGAGATACAAGAGCCTATTGGGAGAAGCTTCCCCTTTGCTTTTATGAATCCTTCTATGGGGAGCAGATAGGTATGGCTGCCCTCCTGGCAGAGAGAAAATACCGGGAGGCAGGAAGACATTGCAAAATGGCCAGGCTGGAGGAAGCTTTGGAGGACATTCCGCCGGCAGAGCGGCTGGAGGAGATGCTGCAGGAGGGCGGCTGCCGAACAGATAGAGAGCAGATGGAAGAAGAGGAGGGAGAATCCCTATTATCCTACTTTTGGGAGAGCCCTTTGAGCCTTAGGCAGACCTTGCAATAAGGCTGCCGCTATCCCGATGGCTTGCGCCAAGAGGGAGTTCACGAACCTCCTGGAGGAACAGGAAGACAAAGGAGAAGAAGGATGCGTGTGGGAATCGGATATGATGTACATCGATTGACAGAGGGCAGAAAACTGATTCTGGGTGGGGTGGAGATTCCCCATGAGAAGGGGCTGCTGGGACATTCCGATGCGGATGTTCTGGTACATGCTATTATGGATGCCCTCCTGGGGGCGGCAGCATTGAAGGATATCGGTTATCATTTTCCGGATTCTGACCCTGCCTACCAGGGGATTTCCAGCCTCCGACTTCTGGAGAGGGTGCGAGATCTGGTGGAGGGCAAGCTCTATCTGATTGAGAATATTGATGCCACAGTCATCGCCCAAGCTCCCAAGCTTCGGCCCTACCTGGATCAGATGGCGGAAAACATTGCCGGGGTTCTGAGATTGGAGGCGGATCAGGTCAATATCAAGGCTACCACCGAGGAGGGTTTGGGATTTACGGGAAGTCGGGAGGGAATATCGGCCTCTGCTATCTGTTCCCTGCGCTCGGCTTTGGAGGATATGCAAGGAGATCGGATGTGGAATCTCTCCGGGCAGGGATGCGGCGCCTGTGAGAGGGCTTGCCCGGCCCGCAGGAGCGGAGACTGAGAGAGGAGAGGAAAGGTAAATGAAACTTTATAATACATTGACCAAGAGGAAAGAGGATTTTGTACCTATCGAGGAGGGAAAGGTACGGATGTATGTCTGCGGACCTACGGTCTATAATTTTATCCATATTGGCAATGCCCGTCCTATGATTGTCTTTGATACGGCTCGCCGTTATATGGAATATAAGGGATATGAAGTGAATTACGTGTCGAATTTTACGGACGTGGACGATAAGATCATCGCTAAGGCTCTGGAAGAGGGAGTGACGGCGGAGGAGATTTCTGACCGTTATATTCAGGAATGCAAGAAGGATATGGCAGCCATGAATGTGCGTCCGGCCACCACCCATCCCCAGGCCACCAAGGAGATCCAGGGAATGATCGATATGATTCAGACCTTGATTGACAAGGGATATGCCTACAATGTGGAGGGCACGGTATATTTTCGTACCAGAAAGTTCCAGGAATATGGGAAATTATCCCATAAGAATCTGGATGACTTGAGATCCGGAGGGCGTTCTCTGCTGGTAACCGGAGAAGATCAGAAAGAGGATCCTTTGGATTTCGTTCTGTGGAAGCCCAAGAAGGAGGGAGAGCCCTTCTGGAATGCCCCCTGGAGTCAGGGACGGCCCGGCTGGCATATTGAGTGTTCGGAGATGGCCAAAAAATACCTGGGGGAGGAGATTGATATCCATGCGGGGGGAGAAGATTTGATCTTTCCCCATCACGAGAATGAAATTGCTCAGAGCGAATGCTGTAATGGGAAGCCCTTTGCCCGTTATTGGCTGCACAATGCCTTTTTGAATATTGACAATCGGAAGATGAGCAAATCTCTGGGGAATTTCTTCACGGTAAGGGAGATTGGAGACCAGTATGATCTCCAGGTTCTGCGCTTTTTCATGCTGTCGGCCCATTATCGCAGCCCCCTGAATTTTAGCCGGGAGATTATGGATTCCTCTAAGAATGCCCTGGACCGAATTGTGACGGCAGCCGATACTCTGAAACGGCTGGCTGCTGCAGCCGGAAGGGCGGAACTGGGGGAAGAGGAGAAGGGGAAGCTGGAGGCTGCCAAGGTCTACAGAGCCAAGTTTGAGGAGGCTATGGAGGATGACCTCAATACGGCGGATGCCATTACTGCCATATTTGAATTGGTGAAGTATGCCAATACGGAAGCCGGAGAAGACAGCTCCAGAGCCTTTGATGAGAAGCTGAGGGAGGAAATTGCCGAGCTTTGCGATATTCTGGGACTGATCTCAGAGAAGAAGGAAGAAAACCTGGATGCTGAGATAGAGGCGATGATCGCTGAGAGACAGGCGGCACGAAAGGCAAGAGATTTTGCCAAAGCAG
>CAVJHW010000197.1:0-409 GCA_963649395.1 Coriobacteriaceae bacterium
GGCTTTAGCTCCCGTGTCTGCTGCAGCCGGTGCTGGAGGTGTCAAGGCAGCGATGGATTGGGAGACAGCATCCTCGATTCATAAGCGTCGCCAAATGCATCAATGTCGTGCTCCTTCACATCGCCAAGGTTCATATTTGCTACGCCGTGCAGGAGCTTCGCAAGGTGCTCATTGCGCTTGGCTAGTATTCTCCACCCAAACCAACTATATTCTTGAAAAGCCATTGATTCTCCTGTATCGTGGTTGCTTACAAAGACAATTCACTACAATGTGAATTCTGTAGCTTACACTTGTAAAAAGTTGTAAACAGATGTAAAAGAAGGACAGAACTTGTAAAAAGATGTAAAAGAATGTAAAAGAGTATAAAAGAATGTAAGGGGGAGAATTTATGACCAAGAATCCGTTTACC
>CAVJHW010000197.1:419-3193 GCA_963649395.1 Coriobacteriaceae bacterium
TACAGAGTTACCTGTGACAGATCAGATCTACGTTATCCTTGGTCTTCGTGGAAGCGGAAAGACCGTGGCCATGACGAATGTAACGAAGAGAATCAAGGAAGAAAAGAACTGGATTATAGTCAAGATTAGTCCGGTGGATCATATCCTTGAGGCTCTCTACCGGATTCTTGTGCATCATCCGCGTGTTCATGAGGCCTGTCATGAGGCTCAGATAGATCTATCTGTAGGGGGGTTCGGCCTATCGGCAAAACGAAATTTGCCGGAGAAGAATCTGGTGCAGGCAATAGATGATAACATCCCTGGGTATGGATCCCAATAAATTTAATCAATACAGGCGAAGACTCTCCACCCGAGGGCTGATTGATGTTCGCAAATATGGTTATATCACACTGTCATTGCCAAGATTCGAGAAGTATATTGAGATCAGCGAGTATGAAATATAACAATTTGCAGAAACTTTTGCAAGATTATTACGACTGGGGAGCTACAAGACCATGATCTTCAGATCGTGAGTGGACTGCGGTTCATGCCACCGCCAAAGGGAATGAAGGCCAGCAGGGATCTTCCCAGTCAATAAGTGCAAATAAGGTCCCTGTCTTTTCCAAACAGCGTCCTTTTCACTCCCAGGAAGCATGCGATATAATGATGATAGGGTCGAAAGTCTGAGCCCACGATATACTTGCGACGCAGCTGGGAAGAACAGCGCAGCTTAGGATAGAGAATGTAGAATGGAGGACGCAAAAATGTTAGTTGAGACAAAAGCAAGAGTAGGTGTATTTTCGATTGCCTTGGGGGCTTATCTGCCCCAATTTCCCTCCCTGGTGCCGGAATTTCAGGCACAATATGAGGCCTTTAAGAAGACCATTCCCGATACGGTAGAGTTGGTGGACGGAGGAATTGTGACCACCAAGGAGCAGTCCATGGAGGCGGGAGATAAGTTCCGTGCGGCGGATGTGGATTTGGTATTTCTCCAGATGCTTACTTATGCAACCTCCTACAATATGCTCCCGGCTATCCGGGATCTGGACGTTCCGGTGGTGCTGGTGAATGTGCAAAAGCTTAAGGCTTTGGATTATGACCATACGGATATCGCTTCTTGGCTGGGGGAGGGATATGCCTGCGGAGCTGTGGGTGAGGCTGTGGCGGACCTGGAGAGGGCCGGCAAGAGGCATGCGGTGATTACCGGCGTTGTAGAGGGAGGAGATCCGGCTGTCCAGGCAGAGCTGGAGGATTGGTGCAAGGCCGCTCAGGTCAGAAGGAGATTTCGTGATACCAACATTGCCCAGATCGGCCGTCCCTATCCCGGCATGATGGATCTCTATATCGATGAGACCAACCTTTACAATCGGATGTTCCTCTATACCAAGCAATTTGACTGGGAGAAAATGTGGGCCATTGCCGATGATATCACCGATGAGGCCGCCATCGGACAAAAGGCCCAGGATATCCTGGACACCTTCGAGATAGAGGGGGGCGGAAGCAGGGAGAAGGTATGGGAGATGGCAAAATATGTCCTTGCCTTCGAAAAATGGGTGAAAGAGGAGCACCTGAGCATGGTTGCCTCCCATTATGACGGATTTGCCCAGGGGAAAGCAGGGGTTCTGGACAGCATGCTGATCCCGGCCTTTTCCATGCTGATCAAGCAGGGCGTTGCCTGTGCGGTAGAGGGGGATATGAAGGTTGCCATGGCCATGAGCATCCTGAAGACCATCGCCGGAACCGGCCAGCTGTCGGAGATGTATTCCATTGATTTTAATGAGGATATCTGCATCATCGGACACAGCGGATCGGGGGATGCAGATATTTCCTATAAGAAACCGACCATGAAGATCGTCAAGGTCTTCCATGGCAAGACCGGCGGCGGCTACCTGACCCAGTTCTACCCTTATACGGGACCGGTGACCTATCTGGCCATCACCCAGGATGGGGACGGCCATTTCAAGTTCGTAGTGGCGGAGGGCATCAATGAGGAGGGCAAGATTCTTTCCTTCGGAGATACCAATATGAGAACCCGCTTCGCCTGCGGAGCCCGGGAGTTCGTCAATCGCTGGAGTGAGGCAGGCCCCACCCACCATATGGCAGCCGCCAGCGGCAGACATATCGATACCATCCTCAAGGTGGCGAAGATCTTCAACCTGCCGGTGGAGATTGTGACGGGGATCCGGTAGTGCTTACAGGGTGACAGCGGGGATGCCCAGCAGGGTGGCTGCTTTCTGGAAGAGGGAGGCGTTGTGGCCGATGCTCATAGCAAAATGGTGGGTGGGGGCCTGGGCGAACCATTGATCCATATAGGAATCTGGATCCTTGGAGAAGCGAACCGGGGTCTGGGTATTGCCGATGGTCATAATGGGACCGTCGGTTGCCTCGGCCTCTGAGAGGATGAATTTTAATTTCCCATCCACGGTTTGGGTGCAGCCCAGGTTGGTGATGGGGCCCGTTCGCACCTTGGCTTCCACAGAAACCCCCGTACCCTGCTTTCCGTGATAGAGTCCCATGCCCCGGAGCAGGGGCTTACCCTTGGCGATTTCCAGATGGAAGGGGCCGTCATGACCCAGAAGGATGGTTCCGTCTTCATAGTCCACGGTCACGATCTCGCAGAAGCTGCCGCCCTTGCCTAAGAGATCACAGATTTTCATAGCCAGGCAGGTCTTCAGATCTCCTTCTCCGGAGCAGGGAATCCCCTTGGCTGTGAGCAGGGAGTGTCCGACGATAAAGCCACCCTGTATCTTCTCATAATAGCCCCCCGGGGCACCGTGATAGTAATAGGTCAGACC
>CAVJHW010000198.1:0-1221 GCA_963649395.1 Coriobacteriaceae bacterium
AACACAGGTTCATCCTCATCCTCTCGTCCCAGCATATCAGCATAGTAATCTATCAGTAAGGTTTCCGCCACCTCCTCCGATTTTAATGCAAGCAATACATTAAATTCTCTTCTTATATCTGCGGCCAAGTCATCTGAAAAAATTTCCGTTCCCCAGGCTCCCATTCTATTCTCCCATTAATAACCTTCCCATACGGATTATGAAGTTATTTTTCCTTCCAGGCAAGATACGTATCGATTACGTAGCGTTCAAATTTTACATTATACTTACCCGATTCCCATCCGACCGCATAGTATCCTGTCCAATAATCACATCCTTTCAATGGAACTACTTCCTTGCCTGGCAAGTTTCCTAAAAATACAAGATTCTTTTTTGGTATATCCTTTTCAGCTTCAGTTATCAGCTTAATCTTATACTCTATTTTTTTTTCTGGAAACTTCTCAAATACAGAAGGGCTATAAAAGGCCGGAAGCAAATCAAAGTCAGATAGCTTATCTATTGAAGGAATACTACTCCCTATCCACCGATACACCTGAATAACGGGTATAATATGCCCTGGCCACCATACATCTTCCGAAACTTTGCGAAAAATCGCATACTTCCCCTCAAGCCCTTTTTCTTTGCTGTAATTACTTGCAAAACGATATGCAAAAACATCGCCCAAATTCCATTCACACTGATAAAGACGGTATTTTGGCACCTTTTTTTCTGGTGGTTGCGGGGATTTCAGCTTTTCCATTAATACGTTAAGCGTTTTTTTCCAGTCATTTATTTTTTTTTGCCCCGATTCATTCCATCGTTCTAGTTCCTTACCCTGAGCTAGGTAGAATAATGCTTTCTCCTTTACCTCTGGCATCAATCTTCCATACTCCCACTGAGTATCTGCTAAAGCAAACCAAAACAAAGGTTCCTCCTCTGTATCGCCCATGATATGATTGTTTTCCTCTACCAGTTCTTTTATTGCCTCTTCATTCGTCTTCCCGCATTTCAATTTATCTATATAATCATTGCGAATATCACTAGCTGCATCGTTTGCATACAGTGAAGTTCCCCATGCTCCCATTTACTCACCTTCCCATCAAATTCAAAAACTCATCTTCTATTACTCCGCCAAAAATGCTGATTACATTTTTTATATTTCCAATTTTTCATCCGATTTGCTGCATAGAACTAATGCGCAGCTGGCTTTCCTTCGTGGTGGAGCGGAACAACGTGCAGCAT
>CAVJHW010000198.1:1231-2979 GCA_963649395.1 Coriobacteriaceae bacterium
GGATTTGACCACCGTGCGTAATCCGGTCTGATTTTGGTATAAATATCTACCAAGACAGAATACATGCTTTCCAAAGCGTCACTCTCTGATGGAAAACTCAAAACATCATACTCTACGCCTCTCTCTCTCATCAGAGTTTCCCACCGATGGTAGTTCTTTCTTATACAACGTCCCTCCTTCGTATCGTCATTAAAGCTTACCATATACGGATTGATCCCTTTTTCTTTTAAACGTTCAATAAATTCTTCTCGGGTCATATACAGTAACACTCCTTCCTGTCTGCCTCATTTTTATTCAATCGGGAGATTATTATATAATCGCATGATCATTATATCAAAGAAATCACATACAATCAATTTCCATATTGGCCAAATAAAAGGAGGGTCTTGGGTTCCAATGGCACACAAGACCCTCCAAATCATATTTTAGCCATCCACGCTGGTCTCCAGGGAGTGATTCACCACCTTGATGCCCCGCACCAATTGAAGAGTATTATCCAGGGTGACCTGGGTGTAGTCTGTATGACTTTCATCGGAATAGAAGGTATAGATGGTTTGCTGCTTTTGCGCATCCTCGGTCTTCTCCCATTGGCTTTCCTCCATCAGATCCAGAAATTCCTCCTCTTGCATTCCCAGACGAATACCGCCCGCGATAACGATGGGGATTCGGGTGGTATCCAGGTCCCCATACAGGCTGGTAACGAAGCAGTTGGATACGGTGGCGGCTTCCTTGCCCAGATTCTCCACCAGGGTATAGAGCTTGGTTCCATCCTTTTCCAGGGTCACATATCCGTATTTTCCGGCTGCTACAGCTTCATCCGATTCTTCCTTATTCACCGTCCAGCCATTTGCCTCGAAGACCGCCGTGGGGGCAGGAAGCTGATAGAGCTGACCTCCATATTCCACGATATAGTCCTCCATCTTATCCCCTGCCTTCTCCGGCGCAGCGTAGGCCTTGACCTCCTCTGTGGTGCTGTCATCCACCCCAGAGAGATCCTCCGGATCGGAACCCTTCATATTCTTCAAGTCGATCCTCCTAAGGATTCCATTCTCCGGATCGAAGCCCAGCTGAACAGAGCGATAGGTGCCATATTCATAGGTCAGCAGGGTCTCCGTCTCTCCCTCATAGCGATCCACCGGATCCCCGTAGACTGCTTCCGCCTCCTCCAGGGTGGACTTCTGCATCACGATTCCCCCGGGAAGATTCACGTAAATGGCCGCTCCCCCGGTGGAGGTCGTATCAATCTGTATCCCCGCCACGGAACATTCCGTCACAGGGCAGACTTGCGTCCCCCCATTCATCAAATCCACGGTCAGGGTGTTGCCGCTCTGTTCAAAGGTTTCCCCCTGAAGATAGGATTCGGATTCCACCGTCTCCTGGTCATCTCCTTGATATTCCCAGCCCATCTCTGTAAAAGCTTGCCAGGTCATGGGAAAGCTGTAATTCTCTCCCCAGATGGCAATCGTAAAGCTGCTGAGCTGGTCCGGCAGGTCTACTGCATATTCCGGAATCTCCTCCCCCGGCAAATCCACATTTTCCAGCTCATCCACCGGGTCCCCGTCCTCCAGGGAAGAAGTGCTCAAGGTCAGGGGAATCTCATCCTTAGTCCGACAGCCCCCCAGACACAGGGCGGCCGCCAGCATACCAGCTATCATTGCTATCCTCATGTAGTTCTTTTTCATGCCTTCAACCTGCCACTCAAAATGTGTTTAAATATACTCAAACGCATCGAGAAACTGAAGCCCTCA
>CAVJHW010000199.1:0-797 GCA_963649395.1 Coriobacteriaceae bacterium
GATGGATACAGAGGAAATCAAGGATCACGCAGGGAATCAGCAAAAGCTGATTGATGTTTGGATTATCCCGCGCCTCCTGGTAAGCCAGCACAAGCTGTTCCATTTCCTCCGGTGTATTCTCAGCGGAGGTCGGATGGAATCGAACTCTCCTGCGCCCATCCTTATCTTCTTCTATGATATCATTGTCAAACTCTTTGTATTTTCCCGCAAATGAATATCCGGCAATGTTCATCATGATTGCATGAAGGCGAAGGATATCTGCCTGTCTGAAATCTATATTCGGATAATCGGTATGGATCTCAGCCAGGGCATCTCTGTAACCGGCAATTTCCTGCTCACTGTGATTCAAGGGGGCGCTGCTTCCATTTACAATTTCGTTGATACGCTCATCCGTAGTGACAATGCCCTCAATTGCATTGGAACTCTTCACCGACTGAACCTTTGCTACCCGCGCCAGTTCCGTAAAGACAGCAGCAAATTTTTCTTTCCGGTCCCATGCCATGGCTCGGAGAGAATAGATCTCTGTTGTTACATTCAATAATCCTGCCGGCAGCATACCATTGTGCAGGAACGAATAATCAAATTTTGGCATAACCCCATCCCCTTTCTGCATAATATTATAACGATTTTTATGCAGAAATAAAGTTTTTTCTGCATAAAAATCTTGAATCTATATGCAGAATCTCAACTTTGGTTACAGTGTCAAAAGCCTGAGCCCACGACATGCTCGCATGTCGGTGGGAGAAGGGCTTTATGACACGCCCCTCAATGAGGGTGAAGTGGGGCGAAAGCCCCGC
>CAVJHW010000199.1:807-2847 GCA_963649395.1 Coriobacteriaceae bacterium
AGGGTGCTGTGTGCCAGTGGCACACGTCTAGCACCGACCGGAGCGGAGCGTAGATGTGGGAGTGCGTAGCACGGAACAATCCGTGTAACCACAGGTTACAGGGTCAATCTATTCGTACTCGTCCTCGTCTTCCCAATCCGGATACTGCTCTATGCTGCCCTTGGATTTGACAAGCCGTGTAGGAAAAGACTCTTCCACTTCCGTGATTTTAGATACCGTAATCGCAAACATCCAATCATCACCGAAGTCGTAATGCAGGGAAAATTTCTGTTTCGGACGAAGTCCCATCTCGTCCAGCTTGATCCTCGTCGATGGTTCGTCTCCCTCCGGATTTGACTGGTACGCATAGTCACTGTACATCCGATTATCCATGCAGAACTCATACAGATGTTCATCCAAAAAGTCAAACGCATCCATAATAGCTCCACAGAGCTGATCTAAGGTCCTGTCACCGCATATCTCGATATTACGGTAAACTTCTCTTCCCCTCCCAACGGGGTAAATCTTCATAGAGTACTGGTTATACATTGTCTGTCTCTCCTTCCATATTGCTCGTTTTCCGTGGGCATAAGGCAAGTTAGTCAACGAACTGCGACCTAAAGGTCAAGGGCTTGTAGCTACCCAGCCAGGGCAGCTTCACAAGCTCTTTCCATCCCTGCCAGCGTTGACGAATATTTCACCTCAATCACGATGCCGACAGGTAATTTCTTTTTGTCCATGCTGCACCGCCTTTCACACCTTCTCAAAAAAGGTATCCGGCTTCTGGGGATCAAAGATCTCATTGCAGGTCATTACCGTAACCAGATCCTCGGTATCGGACAGGTTGATAATATTATGGGTCCAGCCGGGAATCATATATACAGCTTCTATCTGATCTCCGGATACTTCGAATTCCACCTTTTCTCCGGTATTGATATTCCTCTCCTGAATCAGTCCGTGACCATGTACCACGATAAACTGTTCCCACTTGGAATTGTGCCAATGCTGCCCCTTGGTAATACCGGGCTTGGAGATATTGATGGATACCTGCCCGCAATCCGTGGTATGTACCAGCTCGGTGAAGGAGCCCCTCTGATCTACATTCATCTTCATGGCATACTTGAACTTTTCTGCCGGCAAATAGCTCAGGTAAAGACTAAACAATTTCTTGGCAAAGGATCCCTCGGGCATTTTGGGCATCAGCAGGCTGACGGGCTGCTTCTTAAACTCCTGCAAGAGAGCGACGCTTTCGCCCAATGTGACCTTGTGGGTAAGGGGCACGCAGCAATAGGGTCCATCAGCGGCTAATACCGTCTCCACCCCATCGAACTTGCAATGTTGTTCCTTCCCTTCCAAAAGGTCCAGCATGCCCTCTACCAGGTCGTCGATATAGAGGACTTCCAGTTCCGTGGAAGGATCATTGACCGTGAATTCCTCGTCATTGGCTACCGCCCAGCAGAAGGTGGAAATCGCACTATTGTACCTGGGTCTGCTATGGCCCATCAGGTTGACAAAGCGGTAGACATAGACAGGAGCTCCCGTCTCTTCCCCATAGCGAAAAAACAGTTCCTCTCCGGCCTTCTTAGATCTTCCATACTCCGAATCGCCAAAACGGCCTGCCAGGGTTGCCTGGACAGAGGATGACAGCATAAGGCCTGCCTTGTTCTGGTGCTTCTTCAAGGTCTCCAGCAGGGTCGACGTGAAACCGAAATTACCGGCCATGAATTCACTATTATCCTTGGGTCTGTTCACCCCAGCCAGATGGAAAACAAAGTCCGCTTTTGCGCAATATTCATCCAATTCCTCCGGCCCGGAAGTGATATCATACTCATAGATCTCCTCTATCTCTATATCGGGTCTGGTCCTGTTCTTCTTATCCCTGATCGCTTTCAAATTATTGCAAAGGGCCCTTCCCACCATTCCCCTGGCACCGGTAACAAGTATATTCATCGCACACCCCTTCCTATCATGTCAAGCCCTCAATCCTTGATACAGGAAGCTTATTGGACATTCTTTCTCCAAACCATCTTGTTGACCACATTCACATATCCCTGAATGATC
>CAVJHW010000200.1:0-2078 GCA_963649395.1 Coriobacteriaceae bacterium
CTATTACCTTGTGATCGCAGATGAGAGCGGATTGCAGATGCCGCAGCGCGAGGAGTTTCAGATCGACATCGCTTTTGCGGTCGATGAATTTAATTTCTTCTAAGTTTGGTTACAGTGTCAAAACACCCAAACCAATTTATGGGTTCATTATAGATGGGGGCGGGTCATTTGCGCCTAAGGGCTTGCAGCAGACGGGCATGGGCTTCTTCATAATTGGTAAAAAGAAGAGTTCCTATGCCCATTTTCTCTGCCTGGGCCAGGTTGGGGGCCAGGTCATCCAGGAAAATGGTATGGGCGGGATCCAGCCTATATCGATCCAGCAGGAGTCGATAGATGGCCTCCTCCGGCTTCATGCAGTTGTGCCGCCAGGAAAAGATAATCCCATCCATCAGGGGAAGGAAGTCCATCTTCTGGAGGGTTCTGTCATACATATGCTTCGAATAGTTGGACAGGATATAGGTTCGCAGCCCCATTTCCCGCAGCTCCTGAATCCAGGGAACTGCATAGGGAAAAAGGCGGATGGTGTCCCCACATTTCTCATAGAGTCGGCGGATCTGGTCTTCCAGGGCAGGGGCTGCCTGGATGAATCGCTCCAGGGTCTCCTCCTCGGTCAGATCCCCTCGATCGGCCAGTCCCCAGGCGGGATTGGCGAAGATAGCCTGATAGAGAGGCTCTCGAAGACTCTCCTCCTCCACCTCCTTCTCCAGGAAAAGCCTGGGAGTGAAATCTACCAAAACATTTCCTACATCGAATATTACGGAATCAATCATCGACATTTCCCCCTTCCTTTTCCTTCGGCTTGTTCCCAAAATCTTTCTGGTGCAAGGTGCGGTTCTTCTCCTTCAGCAGTCTGGTTACCAGGCTAATGGCGTAGAGAAGAATCGGCACGGCAATGGTGCAATAGATGGAAGCCATCAAGAGGCCCTTGGCCTGGGGATGATCCATCAGGGCAAAGACCAGGGTGGAACCGTACATGGCCACCAGCAGGACTACGCCCAGCAGGGCTAAGATGCGTTTTACTTTGGACATGGCAATCACCTTCTTTCGTGAAATGCTTTGGGGTTGGAGCCGACTGCTTTAGTGGTAGAGCCGGATACTTTAGTGCTAGAACCGGACGGGAGGAGCCGTTGCCCGCTAAGTACTTCTAATCAAGCTTGCAGAGGCCTGCCTACCTGGACCCCTGCCCACCCCCGGCTCCTCCCTGACAGTTCCAGATGAAAATGTATGATCCCCACGCGCACGTACTTTGAAAGCCCCGACAAGCAGCCGGGCTGAGGGCAAGCTTGCGACGCAACGCTAGTCCCCTTGGGGGCTTGCACCGAGGCAGGGATATTTGTCAGTTGCAGTATAGCATAAAGTGAAACAATGTGCCATGGGGGTTTATTAAGAAAAAATTAATAAGTAGCCCAACAAAGTTTCTGTGTCGTATGATATTATGGGTGATGGAATGAGGGAGCAGTTTTACCACACCATGATAAGAGTACCCGAATTGAGGGAGGGTGCTGTGTGCCTAAGTAATCATAAGGAAGGACTTTGTCTATGAAGAAAAAAAAGATCGTGTTCCTGGGCCTGGCGGCGGTGTTGGTCGTTGGTGGCCTGGTGGGGTGGAAGGTTTTGACCGGAAAGAGTGGCAAGAAGGGCGATAACGTGGTTTATGTGAATACGGTGGAGAAGCTGATGGATCTGGGCGGGGGTAATGGCACGGTGAATCGGTTTTCCGGCGTGGTGGAATCCCAGGAGACCTGGTCTGTGGCTCAGAATCAGGAGAAGACGGTGAAGGAGATCTTCGTCCAGGTGGGGCAGGAGGTAAGCAAGGGAACGGCCCTTTTTTCCTATGATACGGAGAAGTTCCAGTCGGATCTGGCCCAGGCCCAGCTGGATCTGGAGCGGCTGCAAAATGAGATCAGCAGTATGCAGACCGCCATCCAGGATTTGGAGAAGGAGAAGAAGAAGGCAGATGCCAATAACCAAGCTACCTATACCCTGCAGATTCAGGATCAGCAGCTGCAGGTGAAGCAGAAGGAATTCGAGGTTCAGAGTAAGCAGCTGGAGATCGATAAGCTGAAGGAAAATATCGA
>CAVJHW010000200.1:2088-2822 GCA_963649395.1 Coriobacteriaceae bacterium
CGGTGTGGTCAAGTCCATCAATACCGGGACAGATACCAGCACGAGCGGGTCCACCGATTCCTCCTTTCTTACCATCATGAAGACCGGGGATCTGAAGATCAAGGGCTCTATCAATGAGCAGAATATAGGCTCTTTGGTGGAGGAACAGGCAGTGCTGGTTCACTCTCGGGTGGATGATTCCCAGACCTGGAAGGGGAAGGTAACGAAGATAGATCGGGAAAATGCCACCAGTCAAAGCAGTAATTATTATTATTCCGGGGATTCTTCTAACTCCTCCAGCTCCTATCCCTTCTATGTGGAGCTGGAGTCCAGTCAGGGCCTGATGCTGGGGCAGCATGTCTATATCGAACCGGACTACGGCCAGTCGGAGTCTAAGGACAGGGAAGGGGTCTGGCTGGATTCTTACATGATTGACCAGACCGGGGATAGTCCTTTTGTCTGGGCGGACAATGGCAAGGGAAGATTGGAGAAGCGCACCGTCACTCTGGGGGAATATGATGAGGAGCTGGATCAATATCAGATTAGCTCCGGCCTAACCAAGGAGGATGCCATTACCTTCCCGGAGGAGGGGCTGAAGGAAGGCATGGAAACTGCCATTTCCCAGGAGGGAATGCTGGGGCAGAGTAATCCGGCGGGAACGGAGGGCTCGGAAAGCGACGGCGTGACGGAGGGGACGGAGAGCCCGTAGCTCTATGAGACCCTGGGAGAGGCGGAAGATTCCGGAAGTGGACAGC
>CAVJHW010000201.1:0-2785 GCA_963649395.1 Coriobacteriaceae bacterium
ACGCACGGTGGTGTGAGAGGTCGGGGGATTACTCAAATCCCCCTCCTACTCGATTTGACGGCGGCTGCGGGAGGGACCTGTACGGTGCATTCTGTACGGTGCATTCTGTACGGTGCATTCTGTACGGTGCATTCTGTACGGTGCACTCTGTACAGTGCACGTGGTGCGGAGCAGCTGGCTTTCATGCGTGATGAAGTGGGATAAGGTGCAACAGGGAGGTTTATGATGAAGGAAATGATGAATATTACAGATCATCCTCTGGATACGGATCGATATGAGAAGGGGGAGGATGCGGGGGCCTTTGCCCGGAAGCTGGGCCTGGATGGCCTGGAGGTGCTCCATTGCCGGGGAGGGAATCCGGATTTCTTTCGCCCACAGGATTTGGTGGGAGTCCACATGCAATTTTTTAACGAATGGGTGGATCTGTGGAAGGGGGATCTGGGGGCCCTAGAAAAGGAATACGATAGCCTGGATCAGGCGCGGGAGGTTTTTGGAGACCTGAGCCGGGAGACTATTTTGCGGCCTCTGCGGGAGGATTTGGAGAGAGCCCAGCGGATGGGAGCATCTTATGTGGTATTTCATGTCTGTGATGTGAAGATTACGGAGTTATATTCCTATACCTTCTCCCATACGGATGAGGAGGTGGTGGATCTGACCGCTGACCTGGTCAATGATTTGCTGGACGGTCAGTCCTATACCTTCGATTTCTTGATGGAGAATCTCTGGTGGCCGGGGTTGACCTTCACCAGGCCGGAGATGACTCAGCGTCTGCTGGACAAGGTTCATTATCCCCACAAGGGCTTCATGCTGGATACCGGTCATTTGCTTCATACCAATCTGGATCTGGCCACGGAGGACCAGGCGGTGGATTATGTCCTGGCCTGCCTGGAGGAACATCGGGATTTTCTTTCTTATATAAAGGGCATTCATTTGAACCAAAGCCTGACGGGAGCCTATGTCAGAGAACTGCTGACCAAACAGGATCAGATGCCCCAGACCTATCGCCAGAGAGCCTGGGACAGCCATGGACATGTATTTTCCATTGACAGCCACCTGCCCTGGACTACTCCTCGAGTGAGGGATATTGTGGAGGCTGTGGGGCCGGAATATCTGACTCATGAGTTGGTATCCAATGATTTGCAAGATCACGAGACCAGGCTGCGCTGCCAGAAAAAGGCTCTGGAGGAGTAACCCGCCAACCCGCGGCGGAACGGTCCCTGAAGGGAAGGGGGCCGGGCTGAGAAATGGGGCGGTTCGGGAATAAGGACAGGTCAGGACACCAGGACACAGGAAATGGGAGAGAGGATGAGAGAGATGAAGTTGTGGACGCTATCCGGCGGGGATCAGGTGCATTTCTATAAGAAATCCTTGGTGGTTTGCTTTGCGGGACCCCGGAAGGTCTTGAGTACGGGCCCCAATAACGGGGGCTATCGCAGGGATCTGCAGGCGGTCTTTAATAATGACGGGAATCCGGGGCCGGGCATGGCCTGTGTCATGCGGGCGGATACCTATGAGGAGCATATGAACCGGATTGCCTGGGAGGACCTGGGGCTGGATCCTTCCTCCTGTACGGGCATGTATACGGCCGCCAGTATGGAAAATGCCTCTATCCAGACTCTAACCTTTGAGGATTTTACGGTTACGGCTATCGTTACCGGGGGAATCCAGAAGAATGGAGGACGGATCGGGGATCCGGCCATTTGGCATGAAAAAGCCGGAATCGATACCCAGGTTCCTCCCGGAACCATCAATATTATCCTCTATATCGATGCCGACCTGCCGGAGGGTACCCTGACCCGAGCTTTGGTGTCCTGTACGGAGGCCAAGGTTGCCGCCATTCAGGAGCTTTTGGCTCCCAGCCGCTATTCCCACGGCCTGGCTACGGGATCCGGCACTGACAGCACCATTATCATTTGCAATCCCCAATCTCCCACCCTTTTGACCAATGCCGGTAAACACAGCAAGCTGGGAGAATATATCGGGAAAACGGTCAAGGCAGGAGTCAAGGAGGCTCTGGACCGACAATCCGGGCTGAATCCGACCTACCAGCACGATGTCCTCCACCGGATGGACCGATTCGGCGTGACGGAGGACAGCCTGTGGGAGGCCTACCGGCAAGAAAGCCCTTCTGGGACCTTGTCTCGGGCAGAATTTACCGACCGCCTGGACCATCTGAAGACCGATTCCCTCCTGGTGACCTATACCTCCCTCTATGCCCACCTGCTGGATCAATTGGATTGGGGGCTCCTCTTGGCAGAGGAAGCCTGGACCGCCGGGATGCAGCTGCTGCAGCTGGCCGGGTTGCCGGTGGATCCGGAGGAGACGGACGAGGAGACTGACAAGGAGGCCGGTGAGGTGGACTGCCGGGCAGTAGCCCCGGGGACCAACAAGGAGGAAGGTCTGGAGAGGATGAGTCGGGAATACCTCCGCCGCCTGGAAGGCAGAATTGCCAGGCAGACAGTTACTTCTACCCAGGAAACCCATCCATGAACCGGAAGCGTCCCGACAGTGCCGCAGCAGTGCTCCGTTAGTGCTCGGACAGCGCCCCGGTAGAGTCCTGGAAGTGTTCGGATAGCGCCCCGGAGGTGTCCCGGAAGTGTCCCGGAAGTGACGGGTGGAGCCGTCGCTGGGGCAGGTGCAGCAGTACGGCAGGCTAGTCCTCAGCTTGAAGAAACACTAAGCTGGCAAAATTCCCTCCAGAAGGACACCGGGCAAACTCAGCCGAAAGCCGATGCTTTCGCCTTCGGTTGCCCTTTCCGCTTGTGCTTGAGGCACAAGCTCCAGC
>CAVJHW010000202.1:0-2758 GCA_963649395.1 Coriobacteriaceae bacterium
GGCAGACTTGAGATACGGATACCGCAATCCCCCGTCTTAAGATCAGGGGGTAGTTCACATGGGAAGGAGTAAGAGCTTGCTATGAACCGCGCTTATCAGAAAACCATTGCCGCCTGCTTTATCGGATATATCGTGCAGGCTATCGTCAATAATTTTGTTCCCCTTTTGTTTGTCATGTTTCGACAGAACTATCAGATTCCTATGTCCCAGATTACCTTGCTGATTACCTTGAACTTCCTGATTCAGCTGCTGGTGGATGGGCTTTCTACCGGATTTATCGCCAAGATGGGCTATCGTTTTTCTATTGTACTGGCTCATGTCTGCGCGGCAGCCGGTTTGATCTTGCTGACCTTTTTGCCGGACTGTCTGCCGAATCCTTTTATCGGAATTCTAATTCCTGTGATGGTATATGCCTTGGGAGGGGGCCTGACAGAAGTTCTGCTGAGCCCCATTATGGAGGCCTGCCCCACTGAGAATAAGGAGGCGGCTATGAGTCTTTTGCATTCCTTCTATTGCTGGGGATTTATGGGAGTTGTAGCTGTCTCTACGGCTTTTTTTGCCCTCTTTGGAATCTCCCACTGGAGAATCCTGGCCTTGATCTGGGCTTGCATTCCGGTAGCGAATGGTATTTTCTTCAGCCGGGTACCCATTCAAAGTGTGGATGAGGGAGAGGAAGAGGGCCTTGGCATTCGAGGTCTTTTCTCAAAACGGATTTTCTGGCTGCTGATGCTTATGATGATGTGCGCGGGAGCCTCGGAGCAGGCGGTCAGTCAATGGGCTTCCACCTTTGCAGAAGAGGGTCTGGGTCTGACCAAGACGGTGGGAGACCTGGCGGGACCCATGACCTTTGCGGCTATGATGGGGATTGCAAGGGTTATTTATGGAAAATTCGGGGAGAAGATGAACCTGGATCGCTTTATGGGCTTTAGCTGCCTTCTTTGTCTGGCCTCTTATCTATGTATTTCCCTGATTCCCATTCCCCTGGTGGGGGTGGTCGGGTGCGCGGTATGCGGATTTTCCGTGGCGATTCTCTGGCCGGGAACCTTCAGCAAGGCCTCGGCAGTGATCAAGGGAGGCGGAACAGCCATGTTTGCCATGCTGGCTCTGGCAGGAGACGTAGGCTGCTCCGGCGGGCCTACTTTGGCAGGCTTTATGGCAGAAAGATTTGGGGACAATCTGCGCTTGGGAATCCTGGGTGCCATTATTTTCCCCATTCTCATGCTTGTGGGGGTTTTGACTCTGTCTCGCTCCTGCGCGGAAAGCAGATAACCCTGCAGCTCTTGCGGCAGCAGGCTATGCCATATCCCAGGATCCTTTGGATACCATCCTGGCAAAAGGGGTCTGTGTAGCGCTTTCAGACCTGTATGGCTCTTCTTCCGTGGTTGCTTGTTTCTGCCATTATTATACACGAGAAGTGGAGAAATGGGAATATAAATGAGGTGCAAGAAGGGAAAATGCCCGGGAGGTATGAGGCTTGTCATTCCCAGGAGAATGTATTACAATATGCTTTATGAACTGCTATAGGAAGGAGATTTTCCGTGAAGAAGAAGCTTTTATTTGTCTTCAATCCCCGTTCCGGGCGGGGTCAGATCCGGGGGAAGCTGCTGGATATTCTGGATATCTTTGTAAAGCACGATTATGAGGTGATTGCCCATCCTACCCAAAGCCCCGGGGATGCCTGCCGGGTGGCGGAGGAGTATGCCGACCGGATGGATTTGATCGTATGCAGCGGGGGGGACGGAACCCTGGATGAGGTGGTGACTGGCCTGATGCGGTCTAAGGCCCAGGTTCCCGTGGGATATATTCCCTCCGGCAGCACCAATGATTTTGCCAACAGCCTGGGGATTTCCAGAAATATGATTCAGGCGGCTAAGGATATCGTGGAAGGGGACTGCTTTTATTGCGATGTGGGTTCCTTCAACAATAAGGACTTTGTCTATATTGCGGCTTTTGGCCTCTTCACGGATGTCTCCTATGAGACAGACCAGAATCTGAAGAATGCCCTGGGTCATCTGGCCTACCTTCTGGAGGCCACCAAGCGGATCTTCAATGTGCCTACCTTCTGGATCAAGGTGGACGGGGGGGAAGGCCATCAATTTGAGGGAGAGTTTATCTATGGCATGGTAACCAATACCAGATCCGTGGGTGGCATGAAGAATATAGCCGGTAAGTATGTGGAGATGGATGATGGTCTCTTCGAGGTAACCCTGATCCATCCGGTGAAGAATCCCCTGGAGTTGAACGAGGTGATTACCGCCCTCCTGTCCGGAGAACCCAAGACGCCTCTTATTGAGTATTTTAAGACAGAGCGGATCACGGTGGAGGCCCGAGAGGAGATTGCCTGGACCCTGGATGGGGAGCGGGGAGGAGAATATGCCTATGCCCGTATTGAGAACCGCAAACAGGTTCTGCCCCTGCTCTTGAAGCCCAGGAGGAAGGAGGAAGGGAGCAGAAACCCGGGCTAGAAAGCTGGACAGCTGCAGAAGCCGAGATAGGGAGGCAGTGCAGCCGCAGAAGAGGAGGCAGGGAGGCAGTGCAGCCGCTGAAGAGGAGGCAGGGAGGCAGTGCAGCCGCTGAAAGAAGGAGATGCCAGGGCTGAGGAGGTATGCCGGAGCCCAAGAGGGAAGAGAAAATTTTGTGCGTTTTGTTTAATTCTCTAAGAAGGAAGGGGGATTATTTTTTAAAAAGCACGAAATCTTGTGCGAAAGCCAAAAAGCACTTGCTTTTTGGGGACCTTTGCGTTATGGTAGAACAAGGT
>CAVJHW010000203.1:0-2730 GCA_963649395.1 Coriobacteriaceae bacterium
ATGGCCAAGACACAGGCCAAGTTAACAGGGGCGGAGTAATCCGCCCTATACTATTAAAAATTTCTATTTTCCTATTGACATAGTGGGAATAATGGGGTATAGTATCACCATACTTAATAACCCAGCAAACCAGTAGACAATATAGGAAAAAGAAAAAGGAGACAGATCCGATGAGTAAAAATGCATATACTGACAGAAATCTCAAGTTTGAAACCCTGCAGCTTCACGTAGGTCAGGAGGAGGCGGATCCGGTTACGGATGCCAGAGCGGTCCCCATCTATGCGACTTCCTCTTATGTATTTCATAATTCCGACCATGCGGCAGCCCGGTTTGGCCTGGCGGATGCGGGCAATATTTACGGAAGACTGACCAACCCTACCCAGGAGATTTTTGAGAAAAGAATCGCAGCCCTGGAGGGGGGTGTGGCAGCCCTGGCAGTGGCCTCGGGAGCAGCTGCTGTCACCTATACCATTCAAAACCTGGCCAGGAATGGAGAACATATCGTGGCAGCCAACAATATCTACGGGGGCAGCTACAACCTCCTGGAGCATACCCTTCCGGAGTATGGCATCCAGACTACCTTCGTGGATCCGGCGGATGTAAGTAACTTTGAGAAGGCCATTCAGGACAATACCAAGGCTCTCTATATCGAGACCTTTGGCAATCCCAATTCAGATATTACGGATATCGAGGCAGTGGCAGCCATCGCCCATGCCCATAAGATTCCCCTGGTGGTGGATTCTACCTTTGCAACCCCCTTCCTGCTTCGTCCCATTGAACATGGAGCAGACATTGTGATCCATTCCGCTACCAAGTTTATCGGAGGGCACGGAACAGCCATCGGCGGTGTCATCGTAGACAGCGGCAAGTTCGACTGGGAGGCCTCTGGTAAGTTCCCCTCCCTGACCGAGCCCAACCCCAGCTATCATGGCATCAGCTTTACCAAGGCAGTAGGACCGGCTGCTTTTGTAACCAAGATCCGTGCCATTCTCTTGAGGGATACGGGGGCAACTATTTCTCCCTTCCATGCTTTTATCTTCCTGCAGGGGCTGGAGACCTTATCCCTTCGGGTAGAACGCCATGTGGAGAATGCCTTGAAGGTGGTAAAATACCTGGAGAGTCATCCTCAGGTGGAGAGGGTGCATCATCCCTCTGTATCCCAGGATCCCAAGCAGCAGGAGCTCTATAAGAAATATTTCCCCCAGGGCGGCGGCTCCATCTTCACCTTCGAAATCAAGGGAGACGATGCCACGGCCAAGAAGTTTATTGACAATCTGCAGATCTTCTCCCTGTTGGCCAATGTGGCAGATGTGAAATCCTTGGCGATTCATCCGGCTTCCACCACCCATTCCCAGTTGAATGATCAGGAACTGCAGGAACAGGGAATCTACAGGAATACCATCCGCCTCTCCATCGGAACCGAGCATATCGATGATATTATTGAGGATCTGGAAGAGGCCTTCCGGGCGGTGCAGTAAAGCAAACTGGAAAGAAAACAGTGAAGAGAAGAAAACAGTAACAAGCAGTGAAAACAGGAAGCAGTAACAGGAAGCAATAAGAAGTAGCGGAAACAAATAGCAGTAACAAGAAGCAGTAAGAAGTAGCAGAAACAAATAGCAGTAACAAGTCGCAGAAACAGAGGGTTTGACGTGCGGCAAAGGAGGAAAAGGGACATGTCAGGTATTTATAAGGGAGCATTGGAGCTGATTGGGAACACCCCCCTGGTGGAGGTGACTAATATTGAGAAAAAGTATGATCTGAAGGCACGGGTTTTGGTGAAACTGGAATATTTTAACCCGGCTGGCAGTGTCAAGGATCGAATCGCCAAGGCTATGATCGAGGATGCAGAGCAGAAGGGTCTGTTGAAGGAGGGTTCTGTCATCATAGAGCCCACCTCCGGCAACACCGGAATTGGGTTGGCATCCATAGCAGCAGTCAAGGGATATCGGATTATCCTGACCATGCCGGAGACCATGAGCGTGGAGAGAAGAAATATTCTCAAGGCCTACGGAGCAGAGCTGGTACTGACAGATGGCTCCAAGGGAATGAAAGGGGCTATTGCCAAGGCCGATGAACTGGCCAAGGAGATCCCCGGAAGCTTTATTCCGGGACAGTTCGTCAATCCCGCTAATCCGGAGGTTCATAGGAAGACAACAGGTCCGGAGATCTGGAAGGATACAGAAGGAGAGGTAGACATCTTTGTGGCAGGGGTAGGAACCGGCGGAACCGTAACAGGAACCGGTCAATATCTGAAGAGTCAGAATCCTAATGTCAAGGTTGTGGCGGTGGAGCCTGAGACTTCCCCGGTACTGTCCCAGGGTAAGAGTGGGGCTCATAAGATCCAGGGAATCGGTGCCGGTTTCGTTCCGGATACCCTGGACACCAAGATTTACGATGAGGTCCTTCCCATCTCCAATGAGGAAGCCTTCGAGAAGGGCAAGGAAATTGCCAAGGCAGAGGGAATCCTAGTGGGAATCTCCTCCGGTGCGGCCCTGGCTGCAGCTCTTCAGCTGGCTCAGCGCCCGGAGAATGAAGGAAAGACCATCGTTGCTCTGCTGCCGGATAGCGGCGACAGATATTATTCCACAGCGCTTTTTGTAGAATAAGGCCATGACGGCTGCCGGGCATTGCATTGCTTCGGCAGCTGTTTTTGTCTACGGGCAGCGGAGATTTTACTGCGATTTGCAGGGCCTTTTACTGCGAAAAAACTTGCCCGATTCGGCTCAATGC
>CAVJHW010000204.1:0-2668 GCA_963649395.1 Coriobacteriaceae bacterium
TCGGCGCAAGCAAGCTTGCCCTCAGCCCGGCTGCTTGTCGGGGCTTTCAATGTAAAAAGCACCCGGTCTCCCACGACCCGGTGCTAACGTGTTTATTTCCTACGTTGCTGCATGGGAAAGCCGCTACAGCGGAAGGAAATGCAAGTATTCTGACTTACGATAGGGGAAACAAGTTCCCTGCGGCTCCGCCCTGCCTTCCCATGGATGCTATCCACAGTGGCTGACCTTCTCGTCCACGCATGCAGGCTCCTTCTAAATCAATCCTACCCCGCGCTTCAGCCTCGCCTCTCGCTTACAGTACCTGTTCTGTGTGGGGATTCTCACCCCGTTCCTTGTGCTGTGTATCCCTGCAGACCACAGCCACATCTCCGTCCTTCTATATCAAAACCTTACTCTGATTATACGCAGCTAAGCGGATAAAGTCAATGGTTTTATCCTATTAAGCGTAAATTTTACTGATTTTATCGGTTGCCCTACGTTTGGGAACATGGTACAATTATGGGGAAGTTTTGAATGTGCGTAGCAAGGCTTCCCCGTCAAGTATGCGTTACAGACCCCGGTTGCAGCTGTGGGTTATACCAGGTATGCAGCAACTGACGTTTTATCATAGCGTGGGCTGCCTAAGCAGCTCCGGAAGATACCATTGCGAGAAGAAAGGTCACCGAATGAAAATCCAAGAATCTGCTGAAAATTATCTTGAAACCATCTTAATCCTGAGTCAAAGGCAGCCCTATGTTCGCTCCATCGACATTGCGGCGGAGTTGGAATTTTCCAAGCCCAGTGTGAGTGTTGCCATGAAGAATCTGCGCCAGAATGACCTGATCATCATGAACGAGGACGGTCATATCTCTCTTACCCCCTCCGGTCTGGCGATTGCAGCCAAGATGTACGAGCGCCATACTTTAATTTCCCGCATGTTAATGCAATTAGGCGTGAACGAGAAGACTGCCGTAGAGGATGCCTGCCGCATCGAGCACGTCATTAGTGAAGAAAGCTTTGAGGCGATTAAGAATCATATTGCGCAGCACAACGCTCATGGAGACAGTAGCAGCAGCAATAGTAGCACAAGACACGGGAGGTAAATGATTGAACAGACAGCTGCGTCAGAAAACTCTGGAATCTCTCTCGGCAGTCCTGCCTATTACAATTATAGTACTGCTTTTATGTATCACCATCACCCCTATGCCCCTAGCACCCTTGATGCTTTTTTTGGCCGGAGCCTTACTCCTGATCCTTGGCATGGGCTTCTTTACCCTGGGCGTGGATATGGCCATGCTGCCCATCGGCGAATATGTCGGTTCCCAGCTGGCTCGTTCCGGCCGACTTCCCTTTATCATTATCGCCTGCTTCTTTATCGGAGCTTTTGTCACCATCGCTGAACCGGATCTCCAGGTCCTGGCCGGTCAGACCCCCGGTGTACCGGATCTGGTTTTGATTCTGGCCGTAGCTGCCGGGGTAGGTATCTTCCTGGTGATTGCTTTTCTTCACAGACTCTTCGGTTGGAGCTTGTCCAGGATCCTTTTGTTCTTCTATGCAGGAGTGTTTCTTCTGGCCTGCTTCGTCCCCCTTGATTTCTTGTCGGTTGCCTTTGATTCCGGCGGTGTGACTACCGGTGCCATTACGGTTCCCTTTATCCTTTCTTTGGGAGTTGGATTGGCCTCCATCGGGCAAAGCTCCGACGGCAACGGGGATGCGGACAGTTTCGGTATGGTAGCTCTGTGTTCCATCGGCCCCATCCTTGCAACCATGATTCTGGGCCTGGCCTATGGTTCTGCCTCTGGCTCCTACGAGCCCCTGCATATTCCGGAAATCGAGACAACCGCTGAGCTTTCCATTACCTTTGGGCGGGAATTTCCCTCCTATGCCAGGGAGGTGGCGCTGGCTCTCCTCCCCATCCTACTCTTTTTCCTCTTCTTCCAGCTTTTCTTCCTTAAGCTGAAGAAGCGGAAGATCATCCGCATTTTAGTAGGTATGTTGTATTCTTTTGTGGGGCTGACTCTCTTTCTCACCGGGGTTAATGTAGGCTTTATGCCGGCCGGTAACTATCTGGGACAGCAGCTGGCCTCTCTCCCCTGGAAATGGATCCTTGTTCCGGTGGGAATGGTAATTGGTTATTTTATCGTTCGTGCCGAGCCCGCTGTTGCGGTGCTCAACCAGCAGGTAGAGGATGTCACCGGCGGTGCCATCTCCCGCCATACCATGATGAGGGGCTTGTCCCTGGGCATGGCTATCTCTGTGGGGTTGTCTATGTTTCGACTCCTGGCAGGACTTCCCTTGCTCCCCTTCCTCCTGGTTGGTTATGCCGTAGCTCTGACCTTTACCTTTTTTGTTCCCCCCATCTTTACAGCCATCGCTTTCGATTCCGGCGGCGTAGCCTCCGGAGCCATGACTGCCACCTTTTTGCTGCCTTTGGCCATGGGAGCCTGCACAGCCGTGGGGGGCAATATTCTTTCGGATGCTTTTGGTATTGTAGCCATGGTTGCCATGACGCCTTTGGTGATCCTTCAATTAATCGGGGGGATCTATCAGCACAAGCTTCGTCATACCGCCGCCCCAACAGTTGCCGATGGGACATCCTTCCCCGGAACTGAGGCCCTTCAAACTGCCGGGGAGGATTCAGGGGTCGAAGAAATCATGGAAATGGAGGATACTTCAGAATGAAGAGCAA
>CAVJHW010000205.1:0-2649 GCA_963649395.1 Coriobacteriaceae bacterium
CAGCACCACTGTGGCACAGAAACAATTTCTGACAGAGCCATTTGTCCTGTCCATGCAGGGACAGATCATTCAGCTGGTTCAATTGATTCAGACGGAATTGCGGGAGAATCCTCAAAGTGAAGCGGTTCGCCACCTCTATCTTTACTTCTACAGCAAGCTAATGGAAGCCTGGATGCCTCCCTCTATTTTATACATCAGCAACCATTATGATACTCCTATTACTACCGAACGTCTGGCTGAGATCGAATGTTATAATGTCAAATATTATAATGATTGGTTTAAGCAGAAAACAGGAGTATCGCCGGGATATTATCTGAGACGCCTGCGAATTGATCGCGCTAAGGATTTATTAGAACATACGGATTTCCGTATGAACGAAATTGCGGTTATGATTGGTTATAGCAGCAATGCAGCCTTTACCAGAGCCTTTCGCAGCCTGACAGGCATAGCGCCTGAGAATTACCGCAAGGAATGCGGGCGACGAATGACTGGTTGATCCCTGGAGTACGGAGAAGGTATTGACATAGAAAAAGGACATAGGGAGAAGGAATATGGAAAAGTTAATGTATATCATACCGGCGGCTGCTCTGCTGGCTTTGATTTTTGCAGCGATTTTAGCTGCTTCCGTTAAAAAAGCGGATGCTGGGACGGACCGGATGAAGGAGATTGCTGCGGCTATCCGTGAGGGAGCTTCAGCCTTCCTTGCTTCGGAATATCGAGTTCTGGTAATATTTGCCCTGGTGGTATTCCTTGTGATTGGATTTGGATTAGGGAATTGGATGACTGCGGTCTGCTTCCTGGTGGGAGCTTTATTCTCTTCCCTGGCCGGAACCTTTGGCATGCGAATTGCAACTAAGGCCAATGTCCGGACCGCTAATGCCGCCAGGGAATCCGGCATGCCAAAAGCTTTGACCATAGCTTATCGGGGTGGTGCGGTCATGGGCTTTTGTGTGGTAGGTCTGGGGCTGTTGGGGTGCAGCCTCATCTACCTAGTGACCGGAAATAGCGATATTTTATTCGGTTATAGCTTAGGAGCTTCCTCCGTTGCCCTCTTTGCCCGCGTGGGCGGCGGTATCTATACCAAGGCAGCCGATGTGGGGGCTGACCTGGTAGGTAAGGTGGAAAATAATATACCGGAGGATGATCCCAGGAATCCTGCGGTTATCGCAGATAATGTAGGGGATAATGTAGGGGACGTGGCCGGCATGGGGGCTGACCTTTTCGAATCCTATGTAGGAGCCCTGGTATCTGCCCTGACCCTGGGAATTGCAGCCTACGATCAGCTGGGGGCTCTCTATCCTCTGCTGCTGGCGGCTGCCGGAATCCTTGCCTCTATAATAGGTACATTCTTTGTTCGTGGCAAGGATGGGAAGAACCCTCAGGCAGCTTTGAATATGGGAAGCTATGTAGCCTATGCCCTTGTGATTCTGGTTTCCTTGGTAGCCAGCTATTATTTCTTTGGTATGCTGAAGCCGGGTTTATCTGTGGTCATCGGTCTGGCCGTAGGATTTGTCATCGGACAGGTGACGGAGATCTATACCAGCGACTCCTATGGTTCTGTCAAACATATTGCCAAGGAGTCTGAGACCGGTGCGGGAACCAATCTGATTTCTGGTCTTGCGGTAGGAATGAAGTCCACAGCAGTGCCCATCATCTGTGTGGCGGTGGGAATTCTGGTTTCCTATGGGGTGGCTGGCCTCTATGGCATTGCCCTGGCAGCAGTAGGTATGCTGGCAACCACAGGAAGTACTATAGCGGTAGATGCCTACGGTCCCATCGCGGATAATGCCGGTGGTATTGCGGAGATGTCCGGCTTGGAAGAGAACGTGCGTGAGATTACCGATACTTTGGATTCGGTAGGGAATACTACAGCGGCTATCGGTAAGGGATTTGCTATCGGATCAGCGGCTCTGACAGCCTTGGCTCTTTTCGTATCCTATGCCCAGGCAGTGAGTTTGGAGGTCATTGATATTATGGCTCCCAAGGTAATTGCGGGACTTTTCATCGGCGGAGTATTGACCTTCCTGTTTTCGGCTTTGACTATGGAATCCGTATCCAGGGCAGCCAGCAAGATGATTGAAGAGGTAAGGCGGCAGTTCCATGCGGATGCCGGGATCCTGGCGGGAACAAGCCGTCCGGATTATAAGCAATGCGTAGGAATCTCTACCAATGCGGCTCTTCACGAGATGATTCTGCCCGGAATTCTGGCAGCGGTAGCACCGGTAGCAGTGGGACTGGTTCTGGGCACGGAAGCCCTGGGGGGGCTGATCGCGGGTGCCTTGGTAACCGGTGTTCTTCTTGCTATTTTCATGTCCAATTCCGGAGGCGCCTGGGATAATGCCAAAAAATATATCGAAGGCGGAAACCATGGGGGCAAGGGTTCGGAGGCTCATAAGGCTGCTGTAGTGGGAGATACAGTGGGGGATCCCTTTAAGGATACTGCCGGTCCCTCCATCAATATCCTGATCAAATTGATGACGGTGGTCTCCCTGGTTTTTGCTCCCCTCTTTTTGTCGGTGGGAAGCCTGCTTTAAAAGCCCTGGCAGCTGCTGGAACACGCAAGTGGAAAGCAGCTGCTTTTTATTTAGCCTCAGATTTGGTTACAGTGTCAAAAGCCTGAGCCCACGACATGCTCGCATGTCGGTGGGG
>CAVJHW010000206.1:0-2610 GCA_963649395.1 Coriobacteriaceae bacterium
TAGCACGGAACAATCCGTGTAACCACAGGTTTGGGTGTTTTGACACCCAAACCAATAGTATAGGGCGGATTACTCCGCCCCTGTTAACTTGGCCTGTGTCTTGGCCATGAATTTATCATTCTTAATGATAAAGCGCTCGTGGGTGCCCTTTCCGATGGAGCCCTTCTCATCCGAGGCTTCTACGGAGAAGACCAGCCTTCTTCCGTCCACCTGCAAGAGGCGGCTGCGGCAGGTGACCTTCATGCCTACAGGGGTTGCTGCAGTATGGGCTACATTAATCATGGTGCCCACGGTACCCTGGCCCTCTTCCAGGCAGGGGGCTACGCTCTTAAGGCAGGTCTCTTCCATCAAGGCAATCATGGCCGGGGTGGCGAAGACCATCAGCTCCCCGCTTTTGTATACCTTAGCCGTGTCCTGGTCCGTCACCGTCAGGGTGATTTCATTGGTCAGTCCTGCATGCAATTCTGTCATTTCTGCCTTATCTGTCATTGTAAGCTTCCTCCATACTTGAAAACTGTCATCATTTCTCTTGTCAAAGCGATATGCTCCTCATCCTCCGGAACCTCCTCCGGCAGGTACCAGCCAGCCTCCGACAATTCATCCTCTTCCAGGGTGATTCGGTCATCTTCTCCGTCCAGTTCGCAGAAAAAGCCCATCAGCAGGGTTCCGGTGAAGGGCCAGGGCTGACTCTTGTAATAGCGAAGATTCTTCACCTTCAGCCCCACCTCCTCTTGTACCTCCCGGCAGACAGTCTCCTCTATGGTTTCGCCGATCTCATTAAAGCCTGCGATCAGGGCATATTTCTTATACTCCCTTCCGGCATACTTGCTCATCAGCAGTCGCCCCTGATGGGTGACTGCAATAATGACAGCCGGGCTGATAACCGGGTAAACTGTAGTGCCGCAGGAGGGACATTTCACCATCCGTTCCTTGTGGTCATGCTGCATGCGAACGCCGCAGCAGCCGCAGAAAATATGACGCTGATACCAGTCGTAGAGCTGATGACCGGTGACTCCGGCAAAAGCCAACTCCCTGGGACGGGCAACCCGGAAAAGCCTGATATGTTCAAAATGGTAATGCGCCGGAAGCTCCCATTCCACCGGCTCTCCCAGGTAGAATTCCTCCTCGTTGACCGCAAATAAGTAGGTATAGCGCATCTCGCAGGCAGCGAAGTCCGCCGCCCGGGGAAATTGGATATTCCCGTCTTCCAGATGGGTCAGCAGCACCTCCTGCCCCCGGTAGATCAAGATGATTCCATCCTCCTTCGGTGTCTTGTCATAATATTCGTTGTGATACTTCTTAGGCCCTATGTCCTGGATCATGAATGAACCTCTCCTTTCCTCTCTGTCTTCTCTTCTCCCTTGTCTTCCTCCCGGGCTTTCTCTTCCTTCCCTTTTATTCTCCTATGCACCTCTTCCCGCAGGAGGCTGTAGATCACGGAAGTCAAAGGGATGAATACCAGCATACCCATGATTCCAAATAAGGTGCCGCCCACGGATACCGCCACCAGTACCCAGATGCCGGGAAGACCCACGGAACCGCCTACCACATGGGGATAGATGAGATTCCCCTCTATCTGCTGGATTACCGCAAATACAATCACGAAAACCAGGGCCTGAAAGGGGCTGACCGTCAGGATCAGCAGGGCCCCAATGGCACAGCTTAAATAACAGCCGATGAAGGGAATGAAGGACATGAAGGCTACCATCACGGCGATCAGGACGGCATAGGGAAAGCCCCCGATGGCTAATGCCGCGAAATAAAGCAGGAAAAGAATGCAAGCCTCCAGGCACTGTCCCGTAATAAAGCGGGAAAAAATTCTGGCAGACAGGAGGTAAACCCGAATCAGCCACTCTGCCCCCTTATCCGGCAGAAAGGCCCGCAGCAATCGCGAAGCCTGCTTCTTCAGCTTCTCCTTCTGGCTCAGCAGATAGCAGGCAAAAACCACGGAGATGATGGTCGTGGGCACCCAGCTGATGACCGTCTCCAGGACAGCAGAAGCGGTGGAGAAAATCTCATTCATGCCCTCACCAATGCTTCCGGATTTCAGGAAAGCAATGACATTGGAAGCCAGCAGGGCCCAATTAGGGCTGGTTCCCAGATATTCTTCCACCTTTTCCACGGCCTCCGGATAGTCAATCAGCTTGACCTCCAGCCAATTCTTCAGGCGGGGAATGGCTGATTCCAGATTCTTGATGGCGGTGGTCACTGCATCCCCTAAGCTGGGAATCACCAGCCAGAGAACCGCCAGGATCAAGCCCAGAATCACCAGCCAGGCCAGGAAAATGCTGACTGGTCGTTTGATTTTCTGAAGAAACCTTGATTTTGCAGTGAAGGAATTCTCAAAAATCGCCCTCTCCAGGAAGCGCATGAGGAGATTGACGATAAAGGCCATCACCAATCCCAGCAGAAAGGGGGTAAATAGGCCCACGATCCCTCGAACCAAAGCCACTACCACTTCAAAGCGAAAGCAGCAAACCACTACCAGGACGGTGAAGAGAATCAATTCGCAGATCTTTCCCATGGTCTTCCTGTCCAGCTTCATATTTCCACCTGCCACTCAAAATGTGTTTAAATATACTCAAACGCATCGAGAAACTGAAGCCCTCA
>CAVJHW010000207.1:0-2493 GCA_963649395.1 Coriobacteriaceae bacterium
GGTCAGATCTACGTCTATTATAAGATTACCTATGGCGACCTCTATATGGGAGGCATTACCTACCGGGTGGGACAGGAGGGGCTCAAGGCAGGAGAATCCTCCACCTGTTATGCAGGACATTTCAGCCAGGATTATAGTAAGGTAATGTTTATCACCTATGTACCGTGAGTATTATAACTTGGGAGGTCTGAAGCTTTGCCTGGAGGGAGAGGAGCCTTGGAGGCATTCTAAGGCTTGTCAGCCCTTTTTCTCTGCCGGGGAGGTGAATCCCCTGCAGAGTGGAGAGCAGGAGGAAGCGTTGGGGCGGAGGCAGGAACTCCAGGACAATGCGGCGGATCATACCATTCATATCTCCTATGATTATGTCGAACCCCAGCCGCCGTCCTATGCGGTTTGGCAAAATTGCATCTGTCGCTGGAGAGATCATAAGACAATAAGGCGGGAGGGCTTGTATGTGCCGGATCCGCTGCAGGAAGCAGGTGGGGAGGAACGTTTCTGCCTCCTGCAGTCCTATGACCACCAATATGCTTCCTTTATGGAACGCCAGGGCAATCTCACTCGCTTGCATTTGACGCAGGCCTACCGGGAGAATATCAGCAGCCGGAGGATTCTGGAGGAGTCGGGGATATTCGACCTTTTGGCGGATTATGAGATGTTGGTGCTGCACAGTGCCTACATCGTTACATCCCAGGGACAGGCTATCCTTTTCTCAGGTCCCAGCGGGGCCGGGAAAAGCACCCAGGCAGAGCTGTGGGCGACTTATGCAGGGGCCCGGGTGGTGAATGGAGATCGGGCTTTAGTTCGTATTGAGGATGGGACGGCCCATGGGATTTTTTATGCGGGAACCTCCGACATTTGTCATAATCTGAGTGCCCCTGTCCGAGCTATCGTTTTTCCCCGGAGGGGGGAGGAGAACCGTGTGACCTGCATGCATCCCCACAGAGCTTTTATTAGCCTACTGGGTCAGTGCTCTTATTATACCTGGGCGTCGGATTCCGCTGAAAGAATGATGGATTTGGCTGCTGAGTTGATCCGGCGGGTGCCGGTTTATTCCCTGGAATGCCGCAAGGATCAGGATGCGGTCAGAAGCTTGGCGGAGGCCTTAAACATTTCTATAGATCTTGAGGCTTCCGGTGAGGAAGGGAGGGATCACAGGGGTGATCACAGGAGTTATCACAGGGGTGAGTACAGGATGATCCCCGAGATGTCCACCCCGAGGGACGGGGAAAACTAGAATCTATTCTATGAATGTATGTGGAGATCTCACTTATGGAATATACAAATATAGAACCGCGACTTTCAACCTATCTGCATAGTAAGGCTTGCCGTCTGGGGATACCCTTGGCTGGAAATTTTGAGTTGACAGCCCGCTGCAATTTTGATTGCAGGATGTGTTATGTACACCTGTCGGCACAGGAACAGAAGAAGCGGGGACCGGAGCTAACCACAGATCAGTGGATGACCATCGCAGAGGAAGCCCGCAGCCAGGGGATGCTTTTCCTCCTTCTCACCGGAGGGGAACCCCTGATACGGTCGGATTTTCGCTATCTGCTGAAGGAATGGAAGAAGATGGGCTTTCTGGTGTCGGTGAATACCAATGCTTCTCTGATGGATGAGGATTGGTTGGATTTCTTCCGAGCAGAGCCACCCTTTCGCTTTAATATTACCCTTTACGGAGCTTCCAATGAGACCTATGAAGGATTGTGTGGCCTACCTGCCTTTGACCGGGTGGTTTCTAATATTCGGGGATTAAAGGAAGCGGGAATTGATGTGAAGCTGAATGTCTCCCTGACGCCTTACAATGCAGGAGACATGGAGAAAATCTATCAGATTGCTCATGAGTTGGCTACGCCCATGCAGCTGTCTACCTATATGTTTCCCCCCATTCGCAAGGATCAGAACCTGGTAGGACGAAATAACCGATTCACAGCGCAGGAGGCAGCCGCCTACGGGGTGGCCTGGGATAGGATTCGCTTCACCCCGGAGGAGTTCAGGCAGCGAGGGGAAGCTATGGCTAAGGGGTTGTCCCTTCCCAAGGAGGAGGCCTGCGAGGGCACACCGGGAGAGGGGATCCGCTGCCGGGCAGGGCGCAGTTCCTTCTGGCTGAATTGGCAGGGGCATATGACTCCCTGCGGGATGATGAACGCACCGGTCTTCTCTGTTCCGGAGATGGGATTTACAAAGGCCTGGGAAGCTACCCGGGATGCTGCCGCCCAGATTCGTCTTCCGGGTCGGTGCAAAAGTTGCAGCTACCGTCATGCCTGTCATGCCTGTGCCGCAGTATGTGTGACAGAAACCGGTCATTTCGATGTCTGCCCAGAGTATGTATGCACCATGAGCCGGGAAACCGTGAGACTAACCCTGGGAGATGCGGCAACAAGTGATGCAATGTGAAAAAAAGTGATTGACCCCCAAAATACAAAGCATACAAAAGAAAGTTGGTTACAGTGTCAAAAGCCTGAGCCCACGACATGCTCGCATGTCGGTGGGGGA
>CAVJHW010000208.1:0-2474 GCA_963649395.1 Coriobacteriaceae bacterium
AAGTGCGGAGCAGTCGGCTTTCGTACGTGGTGGGGCGCGATAGTCCGGCTTGCTTTCTTCCATAGCGAAGTCGTCCCCCAGCCGCCACGAGATTACAAGGCGGAACACTTGCAAATAGAAACAGGGAGGAAATAGAATTATGATGAATTACAGAAAGTATACCAGACAATATTACATGCCGCCGGCAGGCAACACCGATTGGGTGAATAAGGAGTATGTGGATCAGGCACCCATCTGGTGCAGCGTAGATCTGAGGGATGGTAACCAAGCCTTGGTGATTCCTATGAGCCTGGAACAGAAGCTGGATTTTTTCAAACTTCTGGTGGATATCGGCTTTAAGGAGATTGAAGTAGGTTTCCCGGCTGCCTCCGAAACGGAATATGAGTTTCTTCGGGAACTGATCGAGCGCGATCTGATCCCGGAGGATGTGACCGTCCAGGTGCTGACTCAGGCCAGGGAGCATATCATCAGAAAGACCTTTGAGGCTCTTGAGGGATGTAAGAATGCCATTGTCCACGTATACAATTCCACCTCCTTTGCCCAGCGTCAGCAGGTCTTCCGTAAGTCCCAAGAAGAAATCCTGCAGATCGCCGTGGAAGGAGCCCAGCTGCTGCAGAAGTTGACCCAAGAGTGCGGGGCTTCCTATCGCTTTGAATACAGCCCCGAGAGCTTTACGGGAACAGAGCCAGAATATGCTCTTGAGGTTTGCAATGCTGTGTTAGATGTATGGCAGCCTACTCCGGATCGCAAGGCCATTATCAACCTGCCCTCCACCGTTCAGCTGTCCTTGCCCCATGTCTATGCCAGCCAGATTGAATATATGAGCAAGAATCTGAAATACCGGGAGAATGTGGTACTGTCTCTTCATCCCCACAATGACCGGGGCAGCGGGGTCTCTGATGCAGAGCTGGGCATTTTGGCGGGAGCTGATCGGATTGAGGGAACCCTCTTCGGAAATGGGGAGAGAACCGGTAATGTGGACGTAGTGACGCTGGCCATGAATCTCTATGCGCAAGGCGTGGATCCCAAGCTGGATTTTACGGACATGCCTGGCATTTGTGAAAAATACGAAGCCTATACTGATATGCGGATCAATGAGAGAAGCCCCTATTGTGGTGCTCTGGTATTTGCCGCATTTTCCGGCTCCCACCAGGATGCCATTGCCAAGGGAATGCATTGGCGGGCCGAGGAGGATATGGAGCATTGGACAGTTCCCTATCTGCCCATCGATCCCACAGATATTGGCAGGAATTATGATGCGGATGTTATCCGTATCAACAGCCAGTCCGGCAAGGGCGGCGTAGGATATATTCTGGAGAGAAATTACGGGCTCAATCTTCCGGCCAAGATGCGGGAGGCTATGGGATATGCCGCCAAGGATCTGTCCGATCATCTCCACAAGGAGCTGCTGCCGAATGAGATCTTCAGCCTCTTCAAATCCACCTTTGAAAATGTTGATAAGCCCTACAGTATCCATGGGGTACATTTCAAGCAGCTGGAAGGGGGCAGAATCGAGGCAGAGGTCAATGCGGCTTACAAGGATGCAGAGTGCATCAAGGTTTACGCAGAAGGCAACGGACGCCTCAATGCGGTCAGCAATGCTCTCAAGAAGGCCTTCGATCTACAATTCGACCTGGTTACTTATCAGGAGCACGCCCTGACCCAGAGCTCCAGCTCTAAAGCCATCGCCTACGTAGGTATTCGCAAGCCCGATGGCAGTCTAGCCTGGGGAGCAGGGGTGGATCCTGATATTATCCGTGCTTCTATTGACGCTTTGGTAACAGCCATCAATAACAGGTGAGCCTTTTGTAGACCGCAGCGGCAAGATTTGATGACTTTCGTCTTTCCCAGCGATAGTAAGTTCTCTCCGTGATGCCCAACTGTTCACAAGCCTTGCTGCATGCCACTCCGGAGGCAATTGCTTCACCGATTAGCTTTACTGCATTCTCGCGATCTGAGGCGCTAATCATTCGTCCTCTGGATCACCCCAGATCGCATTTGCTTTTTTGACAGTACAAGTAACGCAGCTGCTTCAGCTAATGATTTTTCATTGTGCTGCAGTTCTTTCTCAAGCTTCCTGCGTTCCTTTTCGGAATCCTTGGGTTTCTTGTTGAGTCGAGCAGCCTCCTTGGCAATTCTGCCATTGGCATTCATGCGGGCATCCTTCGTGCTCCATTCATCAGGAACGGCATTCGTGCCCGGAGCTGCGTAACCACCTTTTCTTGCTTTATCACGCCAATTACGTAAAGTCTTCTCCGATATACCTTCTTCTCTTGATATCTTGGTTATGGATTCGGTGTTTGGCGGAAGCGTTCTCCAGAGGAGTGCCTCCTTCAAGTCTGGACTATAGTTCATGTGAAAGGCTCCTTCTTGCGGTAGCTATATTCTACCACAAAACTAATTATCTTTCACTGACAATTATGGTTTGGGTGTCAAAACACCCAAACCTTTGGTTACACGGATTGTTCCGTGCT
>CAVJHW010000209.1:0-2445 GCA_963649395.1 Coriobacteriaceae bacterium
GGGAAGGGCTTTATGACACGCCCCTCAATGAGGGTGAAGTGGGGCGAAAGCCCCACGAGAACCCGAATTGGGGGAGGATTGTGGGAGTGCGTAGCACGGAACAATCCGTGTAACCAAAGGTTTGGTTTTTTGACACCCAAACCAAGGTTCAGCCCCGCCACGAAGGAAGGCTTTCAGGAAAAGAGCTTTTCTATCCTCTTCTGCCCTGCTGTCAGAAGTTCAGCGATCCTGTGGGGATTTTCCTGCATTTCCCTCACGATATCATTGAATACCCCCTCAATCTCCCGGGGAGCCACCAGCCGCTGGCGGCCTGCATAGGGATAGATCCTGGATCGAGCAGATTGCTGGCCCGCCTCGCTGAGGGAGAGCCAGGGATAGAGCTTGAGTAGCTCGTGATTCTTGTGGGGGTATTTGACGGCGGATTGTCCCGACAGAACTGCCAGATAACAGCTGTTCTGGCGGCCGCTGTACCAGTCAATAAATCGCTCGATAGCTGCCATCTTGTCTGTTCTGGGATTGACACCAATGTTCCAGCCTACGTTTGCCGGAACCCGGCCGGGTACCTGACTGTAGCCGATCTTGGTAATGATGTCCCCGTGAACCTCATCCCGTATCCGGGAGGCATATTCGCTGAAGGAAATGATCATGGCCACATCCCCATTGCCAAAGTCCCGAAAAAGTCTCTCCTGGGACATCTCCGTCACTTCCTGATCGGTATAGGAGATGGTCTCCAGAATGCTTTGCATCCCTCGAACATTCTGGGGAGTGTTAAGGGTGAGCTTGCCGTTCTCATCCATAAGACCGCCTCCGAAGCTCCAGAGACGGATCAGAAGCTCCAGCATCATATCCTCTTGCAATCCTCCCTCTATAGCCGTACCGTAGATAGTAGGGGAATTGGGATTGAAGCGGCGGGTGAAGAACTTGGCAATTCCATTAAATTCCGTCCAGGTCGTGGGGGGCCGCAGGGGCAGGTGGTGTTGCTGGCGAAAGGCTCTCTGGATGGAGGGCGTCTCGAACAGATCCCTTCGGTAGAAGAGAAGCTGGGTTCCCCCAATAAAGGGAAAGCCGTAATATACTTGATGATAGCGGCAGTTGTCCAGATTCTTGTCCATAAAACGCTCTGCCAGTTCCGGCCTGGACTCCATAAGCCCGGTCACCTCCCGCAGGGCCCCGGCCTTCACCAGGTAGCGCAGCCAGGAGATATCATAGACGCAAATGTCGTAGGTGGATTCCGGCTGTTCCTTCTCCCGGACAATATGGTGGAAGACCTCCTCCAGGGTATGGGTCTTGAATTCCACCTCAATCTGGGTCTGACGGGAAAAGCTCTCCGCCATCATCTGCATGGCCTGGACGGAATTCAAAGTCAGATTGGAGGCCAGGATCCGCAGCTTATCCTTGCGTCTGGGAGCTGCCTCGGGCTTTCGCTGGATATAGACCGGAATATCCAGCTCGCATTCCTCCAGATTGTCGTCCAGCAGGTGAAATTCCTTCTCGAAAAAGGCGGGGGATTCCATATTTTTGACCAAAAGTTGGGTGGCCTCCTCCCCCAGGGTATAGGCAGACCGGGCCGTATGCAGAACCCCGGGATAGGAATTAGAGCTATTCCATGTTTCCTCCCCCAGAGCCAGGACACAGACATCCTCCGGCACCCGCAGACCATTGACCCGCAAGGCCTCCAGCGCCCCCTTCAGGATGGTTTCCGAGGCTGCGATGACCGCCTGGGGCGTTACCTGAACCAGGCGCTGCATGACCTTGCGAAAGGAGTTCTCCTTAGAGGAATCCGTATAGAGGACCATGGAGGGATCCGGCTTCTTGCCCATATCCCGGTAGGCATCCTCATAGCCGCTGATAGCGCTATAGGGAGTGGGACTTCCACAGGGCCACATCACGGCACAGATTCGGTCATAGCCCTTGTTCAGGAGGCTCCGGGTCATATAATAATAAGACTTATGGTTGTCAAAGGCCAGGAAATTCACATTCAAGCCTTCCGGATATTGGTTAATGAAGACCGTTGCAATCTCCCGATCCAGGAGATTCTTCTTGAAATAATCCGCATTCTCCGGCTGACAGGTGTCAATAATCAATCCCCGGACATTCTTGCCTATAAAATCCTGGATAATCTTCTGCTCCATCTTAGGGGAATTATAGGAAAAGGCCACGGTCACGGAATAATGGGCCACCTCCGACCGATCTACAATTCCCTTCAAGATCTCTGACCGATAATAATCATCAATATTGGGAAATACGATCCCAATCTCCATCACCGTATCCTGCTTGAGGCTGCGGGCGGCGGCATTGGGGACATAATTCAGCTCCTCAATGGCCTTGGTCACCTTGCTTCTGGATGCCGCTGATACGGATTTGGTTCCGTTAATACAATAAGAAACGGTTGCTATAGAAACACCCGCCCGTTCTGCCACTTCCTTGAGAGTAATCATCTTATCG
>CAVJHW010000210.1:0-2404 GCA_963649395.1 Coriobacteriaceae bacterium
CCCCCGTCCCGGGGAGCAGGAGGGGGTAGATTACTTTTTTAAGACGCGGGAAGAATTCCAGCAAATGATCCGGGAGGATGCATTTATCGAATATGCCTGCTATGTAGATAATTACTATGGAACCCCCCGTTCCTACGTGGAAGACCAGCTGGCTGCAGGCAAGGATGTAATCCTGGAGATTGAGATTCAGGGTGCTTTGGCAGTAAAGGCAAAAAGGCCGGATACCCTGCTGCTCTTCGTGACTCCTCCCAATGTGGCGGAGCTGGAGCAACGTCTGGTGGGGAGGGGCACAGAGAGCCGGGAGGTCATTCGGTCCCGCCTGCGCAGAGCTGTAGAGGAGTCGGAGGGTATGGCGGGCTACGATTATATTGTAGTAAATGACAAGCTGGAGGAATGTGTCCATCGGATGCATGAGATTATCCGATCCCACCATCAGACCACCGGCCATCAAAAGGGTTTTATCGCACAGATTCAAGCGGAATTAAAGCAAAGAGAGGAGAAATAAAGATGATACATCCATCTTACAAGGAATTAATCGAGGTAATCAATCAGGGACATGAGGAGGACGAATCTCCCCTGGTAACCAGCCGTTATTCGGTTGTGCTGGCCACCAGTAAGAGAGCCCGTCAATTGGTCGCCGGAGCAGAACCCCTGGTCAGAACCAGAAGCTCAAAAGCCCTGTCTGTTGCGGTAGACGAGATCTACAAGGGCAAGGTCAATATTCTTCCCAACGAGGAAGAGGCCGAGGAAGCGGCAGCAGAGGATGCAGCCGGTATGGAAACTGCCACAGAAGAGGTAACAGCAGCCTCAGCAGATAGCGCAGCCAAGAGCCAGGAATAAAGGAAGGGCTGCTGGTACAGCCACTACAAAGAAGAAAAGTCAGTTGCGCCGCAGCCGCACTTACCTGCCTGCAGCGCATCGGAGGAAATATACATGCGCATTTTATTTGTATCCCTTGGCTGTGACAAGAATCTGGTGGATACGGAGCATATGCTGGGTAAATTAGCCGGACACGGCTATGAGATGACGGATGACGAGACGGCAGCAGATATTATTATCATTAATACCTGCTGCTTTATCCATGATGCCAAGGAAGAGAGCATTTCCAGCATTCTGGAGATGGCAGAATACAGAAAAGAGGGCAGCTGCAAGGCCTTGATTGTCACTGGCTGCATGGCTCAGCGCTATCGCCAGGAGATCCTGGACGAGATACCGGAAGTGGATGCCGTGCTGGGCACCAACAGCTATGAGAAGATAGACCAGGTTATTGCGGCCGCTTTGGCAGGTGAGAAAAGTTTGATTATGGAACCCCTGCAGGGAATTCCTTCCAGCGAGGGCAAGCGGGTCATGTCCACCGGCGGTCATTATGAATATCTCAAGATTGCCGAAGGCTGTGATAAGCACTGTACCTATTGCATCATTCCCAGCCTCCGGGGGAATTATCGCAGCATACCCATGGAAGAACTGCTGCAGGAGGCCAGACAGCTGGCGGAAGACGGGGTGAGAGAGCTGATTTTGGTAGCGCAGGAAACCACCCTTTATGGCAAAGACCTGTATGGGGAAAAATCGCTTCACCTTCTCTTGAAAAAATTATGCGAGATTCCGGATCTTCACTGGATTCGGATTCTTTATTGCTACCCGGAGGAGATCTACCCGGAGCTGATTCAGACCATGAAGGAGGAAACTAAGATTCTTCCCTATCTGGATCTTCCTATTCAGCATGCTAATGATGACATTCTCCGCCGTATGGGGAGGAGAACCTCCAGGGCGGATCTGGAAAGCCTCATCCATACCTTGCGGCAGGAGATTCCGGACATTGTGCTGCGAACCACTCTGATCACGGGATTTCCCGGGGAGACGGAGGAAGCCCACCAGGAGCTGATGGACTTCGTGGATCGGATGGAATTCGACCGTCTGGGTGTCTTTACCTATTCGCCGGAGGAGGGAACCCCCGCTGCTGAGATGGAAGGGCAGATGGAGGAGGAAGTCAAGGAAAGACGAAGGGACGAATTATTGACTCTGCAGCAGGAGATTTCCCTAGCCCACGGAGAAGACCGGGTGGGTCAGACCCTGGAGGTCTTTGTAGAAGGTTACATGGCGGAGGAAGGTGCTTATGCCGGTCGAACCTATGCCGATGCGCCAGGCGTGGATGGATATTTCTTCCTCAATACCGAGGAGACTCTTCATTCCGGAGACTTTGTGCAGGCTCGGGTAACCGGAGCGCTGGAATATGATTTGATTGGAGTGTTGGAAAATGAATTTACCGAATAAACTTACCATTTTCAGGGTAATATTGATTCCCTTTTTTGTTTTATTTATGAAGCTTCCCCTGGGAGGGGGCCAATTGCATCGTATCATCGCCTTGGTCATTTTCATTGTAGCCTGCCTGACAGATACCTTGGAC
>CAVJHW010000211.1:0-2388 GCA_963649395.1 Coriobacteriaceae bacterium
GGATGGCTGCGGCAGCATTGATTTCCAGCACAGGGGGCTTTCCTACCATATCTGGGAATTCGCAGATGGGGATCTGCCCTGTGGGGTGGAGACCAACCTGCGGCATGCCGGACGAACGGAGGAGCTGGAGGGCGACTACGAAGAGGCTTTGCTGGAGCAGCTGGCATTCTTCCGTGGTGGAGCGCAATAGAGGTTAGGAAGCTTAGACAGCGCAAGGAATAAGAGGTGAATGCATGGGATATAAGGAATACCAACTGGGAGACTATCTTCGGATTTTAAGAGAGGGGGGCTGCCTGACGGGCGGTGACCTCTATCAGGCTTCGGGGGAGACGGTGAGAGGGCTGACCTATGAGTCTGGCAAGGCCCAGCCGGGAACCCTCTTTGTCTGCAAGGGTGCTGCCTTCAAGAAGGCCTACCTGGAGGATGCCTTGAGAAGGGGGGCGGTCTGCTACGTCAGCCAGGAGGATTATCAGATTCCCCAGATTCCCCATCTTCTCGTGAAGGATATCCGGGCTGCCATGCCCCTGCTGGCCAAAGCCTTCTATCAGATCCCGGAGGAGGATTTGCATTGCATCGGCATTACCGGAACCAAGGGCAAGACTACCACGGCCTACTTTATCCGCAGCATTTGGAATGCGGCTAGGGAGGGCCGGGGAGAGAAGGACATAGCCTTTCTGACCTCGGTAGAGAATTATGACGGAGTGACGGAGGAGGCCTCCAGCCTGACGACCCCGGAGGCCATGGAGATCTACCGGCATTTTCGCAATGCCTGCGATGCAGGAATTTCCTGGGTTGCCATGGAGGTATCCAGCCAGGCCTTGAAATATCAAAGGGTGGCGGGGATTCCATTTACCTTAGGGATCTTCCTGAATATTTCTGAAGATCATATCAGTCCCACAGAGCATAAGGATTTTGAGGATTATTTTCAGTCCAAGCTAACCCTCTTTCGGCAGACTCAGACAGCCCTTGTGGGATTGGATACCCCTTATAGGGAGCGGATCCTGCAGGGGGCAGGCCAGGCAGACCGGGTGGTGACCTTCGGCCAGATACCGGAGGCGGAGGTTTACGGTCATGATCTGGGACTGGAGGAGGGCAGACTGGCCTTCACGGTGACCTGCCCCGCCTTTACCGAAAGGTTTCGTTTGGCCATGCATGGAGCCTTCAATGTGAAGAATGCCCTGGCAGCCATTGCAGCGGCCTATGTGGCAGGAATCAGTCCCCAGGATATGCAAAAGGGGCTGGAAAATGCCAAAGTGGGCGGTCGGATGGAGGAGTATACCCGGGCAGATGGGGCAGTTACTGCCATTGTGGATTATGCCCATAATGGCCTCAGCTTTCGCACTATCTTCGAGGCCGCCCGGCTGGAATATCCCAACCACCGGCTGGTAGCAGTCTTTGGCTGCCCCGGAGACAAGGCTTACAATAGGAGAAAAGACCTGGGGCTGGAAGCCGGGAAGGCCTGCGGCAGGGTTTATCTTACCGCAGATGATCCGGAGACGGAAAAGGTGGAGGATATCTGCCAGGAGATCGGTCAGTATCTGGAACAGGAAAAATGTCCCTATGTATGCATTCCGGATCGGGAGGAGGCCATCCGCCGGGCTTTGGGAGAAGCTCAGGATCAGACCCTGGTGCTGGTGCTGGGGAAGGGAAGCGAAACCAGTCAGAAGATCGGTCACAAGAGATGTCCCTACCGGTCGGATGCCGTGATCGTCAGAGAATGTCTGGGGCTGTAGAGAGCCTGTGGCAGGAGAGAAGAAAGAAGCGGTGTCCTTGCTGGTGCGGGAGTATGCGATAAGGAATTTGTGGCATGGGGGAAAGGAAGAGAGGATATGGAAGAGGATAGAATCATCCTGACAGATGAGGAAGGACAGGAAAGAGAATTCGAGCTGTTAGATATTTTGACCTATGAAGGGGAGGAGTATGCTGTGCTTTATCCCACGGAGGATGGTGAGGATCAGCCGGTTCACATCCTGCGGGTAACAACAGAGGATTTGGATGCGGAGGAAGCCAGCTATGAGGGGCTGGAGGATCCAGACCTGATACAAACCCTTTATCGCCTCTTTCGGAAGCGAAACGGCCTGTAAATATTTAGCCGCCTGTTCAAGAACAGGCGGCTCTTTTAGACAAATTACAAAATCCGTGCGCCTCCCTTCGAACTTACACCACACACGTTACTTCTACAGTTAACTCGGCCCAGGCACCCTTGCGGCACACGGAAGCTTCCACTTAGTGCTGCTGCATTCCTGCCCTGACACGATTCATGGATTCCCGTTGCGCAAGACCCAGACGTCAACGCCACTTATAGAAGGCAGCTGTGCAATGAAAAGTCCTCAGTTCGGCATCACCCCTGCTGTAGCGGATTGCAGGTACAGGGCACCGCTATCTCCC
>CAVJHW010000212.1:0-2316 GCA_963649395.1 Coriobacteriaceae bacterium
TAGCACGGAACAATCCGTGTAACCAAAGGTTTGGGTGTTTTGACACCCAAACCAAAGTTTTCATATTTTCTCATACAATAGGATCCCTTCGCGTTCAATGGATTCTCTTAAGGCCTTATCGATGGGTTTGTTCAGATCAACAACGTCGAATTCCAAGAGCGTTGACGTCGTTTCATCCACATCTAAGATAAATCGGCTGCTGTTTCCGCCGCAGAAGGCCAAATCCAGATCACTGCGTTCTTTGTAATCTCCTCGTGCCCGAGAGCCGAAGAGAATCACCTTTTCTACCTTGTGTTCCTGGGCCAATTGGACAATCTCATTCAGAACCTTTTGCTTGATCCCTGTTTTAGCCGATAGATTGTTTGCCTCCATGACTTTGGTCTCCTTTCCCATTCCTTCCTCAAGATCCTATGCTGGGGCTATCAGCGGCTTCCCCTCCAGCAGACAACGTTTTTTGTAAAATGCGATGCCATAGCAAAGGATCTTATCGCAGCTGTCCTCATAGTCTTTGGCATACATCCTGGTATCGATCTGCTGCAGAGCCTCCTGGCAGTCATTTGCCAGGGATTCCGCACTACGAGAGCGTTTGACCTCGAAAATTGCTACCTGCCCTTCCCTTGGGGAATGAACCAGGACATCACTGCGGCCTTCCCCGTGCTCCTTGTTGGATTCTACAATATATCCGGCTCCGGCGAAGATACCAGCCAAAAAGGCATGATAGAAATCCTCTCTGTAGTCGGGATAGCTGATGGTTCTGCGCAGGAGTTTATTCAATTCCCGGGTTGCAGTTTGGCTGTCCCCCTCCCAAATGGCTGCAAAAAGGGGCTGGCGATTCCAGGTTTTAGCGCTGTCATCGAACCATTTGATGATGGTAGACCGGAAAATTTCCCGAATTTCTGCATTGGGAATTCTTAAAGATGGCTGCTGGCCCTTCTCCTCCACTCTGGTAAGATAACCGGTCAGATAGAGAATGCTCCACAGGTTATCCTCGGAGGAATGCAGGTAGTCATAGGTCAGATCCTCTTCAATGCGCTGCTGGATACTCCCTCCTGCCAGCAGGGTTTCCAGCTTTCCGGTGATACTGGCACCGGCGTAATCGATAAAAGAGCGGATGATAGCATTGTCACTGGTATTCTTCCAGTAGGAGGCTGGCTGTGCAGAGGGGTTGGTCTGCAGATCTCTGAGATAGTTCATGACATCCCAGGGACAGTACACCTCCCTGCTTCCGAAATGATAACCATCATACCAAGCTTTTATATCCTTCCCATGGGCTTCGTTCCCAGTATCCTGCAGAAGCTGGTTTACATTTTCCTGGGTAAAGCCAAAACATTCTCTGAATCCGGAGGAGGCGATACTGTCGGAGACAAAGTTATTCGTTCCGGTAAAAATGCTTTCCTTCGAGATTCGCAGACAGCCGGTAATGAGGGCAAAACGAAGGGAATAGTTGTCCTTCATGGAGGTCGTCAGCATAGACCGGATGATCTCCAGCATCCCCTCATAGTAGCCGTGGGCACTTGCCTTGGCTAAGGGGACATCATACTCGTCCAGAAGGAGGATGGCTTTCCTGCCATAATGCTTGCTCAGCAGCTGAGAAAGTAATTGAAGAGAACGAGTCAGGGCAACTTCTCCGGAAGTTCCGTCCCTTAATTTCTCAAAAAGTGTCTTTTCTGAGGAACTGATTCTGTCGCTGTCCAGAAGGTAGTCATGTTCCTCATACAGGCGGCTGACTTCGTAGGAAAGCTGTCCATAGGCTGTGGAAAAGCTGAGACCGTCCACGTTTTTGAAGGTGAAGAAGACAGTAGGATATTGATTCATCCATTCCCGGCAGAGTTGGGAATTCTCTGCAATCTTCAGCCCCCGGAAGAGGTCCTGGCTGTCTCGGCGAATATCAAAAAAGCAGGCCAGCATGTGCATGGCCAGGGTTTTTCCAAAGCGTCGAGGTCGGGTGATCAGGGTGACCTCCGGAGGGTCCTGTTCCACCAGATCAGCAATCAGGCCACTTTTGTCGATGTAATAGTAGCCCCTTCTGCGAATCTTCTCAAAGTCCGAGATCCCTACCGGAATCATGGGCTGTGTCATGAGATCCCCTCCTTTCAATCCACGTGTTGTACACTAGGTCTATCCTAACACATTGCGGAATGGGAATCAATCCTGTTATAGGGGGCGTGCATTTTTCGCCCGGCGCCCGGGGCTTTCAAAGTAGCTCCCATGCTGGGCATTGTCCCGCACCACTACGCATGAAAGCCAGCTGCTCCGCACTTACGTGCTCCCGCAGCTGCCGCCGGTATCAACAATCCGCCCTATCGGGCTACTTGT
>CAVJHW010000213.1:0-2308 GCA_963649395.1 Coriobacteriaceae bacterium
GTCAAAACACCCAAACCTTTGGTTACACGGATTGTTCCGTGCTACGCACTCCCACAATCCTCCTTCTCTTCCTGTCACACTCCCGGATCCACCAGAAGATCACTGCCATCCGCCGCGCCCGTAGCCAGGGCATCACAGCGTTCATTCAGGGGATGTCCATCGTGCCCCTTGACCCAGCAGAAGGTCACCTGATGGGGCTCCTTGGCCTTTAGCAGGCGTTTCCACAGATCCACATTCTTCACCGGCTCGTTTTTCCCCCGTTTCCAGCCTTTTTTCTGCCAGGAATCGATCCAATGCAGATTAAAGGTATCCACCAGATATTTGGAGTCTGAATAAAGATGAACCTGGCAGGGGCGCAGCAGAGCCTCCAGACCTGCAATGGCCGCCATCAGCTCCATGCGGTTATTGGTGGTGCGGACATATCCTTGGGACAGCTCTCTTTCATGAAGATTTCCCCTTTTGTCTGTGTATCGCAATACACATCCATAACCTCCCGGACCGTCAGGGTTGCCCCTGGCAGATCCGTCCGTATAGATTTCCACTAACATTTTCTATCCTCTATGCTTCAAATAATCCTCAAATACCTGCAAGGTTTCTTCTATCTGCTCCTCCTTATGGGCCTGCGACAAGAAGATAGCCTCATACTGAGAGGGAGCCAGATGGATGCCATGTTCCAGCATGAAGGCAAAATACCGGGCAAAGGCCTGGGTATCCGCACCTTTGGCCTCTTGATAATTTCTCACCGGATGTTCTGTGAAGAAGAGGCAGCCCAGAGAGCCGGTGTAATTCACGGTACAGGGGGCTTCATAGGATTTGATCAAATCCTTCATGCCTTGGTACAGCTTCTTGCCATTTTTCTCCAGCTCTGCATAATAATCCGGATGCTCCCATAGGATCCGAAGCTGTTCCAGTCCTGCTGCCATAGCCACCGGATTGCCGCTTAGGGTTCCTGCCTGGTAGACGGGCCCCAGGGGGGCAATCAATTCCATGATATCCCGCCGTCCCCCATAGGCTCCCACAGGCATGCCGCCGCCTATGATTTTTCCGTAGGTTACCAGATCCGGCTGAATGCCGTATTTCTCCGCCGCACCGCCAAAGCCCAGACGAAATCCGGTAATCACCTCATCAAAGATCAGCAGGGCACCTTCTCGTGTGCAGATCTCCCTTAGGCCTTCCAGAAATCCCTCTTCCGGCAGAACCACTCCCATATTGGCGGCCACCGGCTCTACAATAAGGGCGGCAATCTCTCCGGCATTGGCTTGGAAGAGCTTCTCTACACTGGGAAGATCATTATAAATGGCGGTCAGCGTGTCTGCCGTACAGCCTTTGGGGACACCGGCGCTGCCGGGGACACCGGCGGTCATCAATCCGGATCCGGCATCCACCAAAAGCCCATCACTATGGCCATGATAACAGCCGGAGAATTTGATAATTTTATCCCTGCCGGTAAATCCCCGGGCTGCCCGAAGGGCACTCATCACAGCCTCTGTCCCGGAATTCACCATCCTTATCATCTCTACATGGGGAATATGGGTACAGATGAATTCCGCCATCTCCACCTCCCGTTCGGTGGGAGCGCCGAAGCTGAGTCCATCCTCACAGGCACGAATGACCTTATCCAACACTCTCTGTCGGTTGTGCCCCAGAATCATAGGACCCCAGGAACAGATATAATCGATATATTTCCCTCCGTCTGCGTCAAAAACATAAGGACCTGTAGCCCCCTGAATAAAACGCGGAGTCATACCCACATTTCCATAGGCACGGACCGGAGAATTTACCCCTCCGGGAATATATTTCCTAGCTCTTTCCATTAATTCTTCTGACTTTCCCATTATCCGATTCTCCCTTCCTTCATAAAGGCTGCCAGCTCCTGTGCATAATAGGTCAGATAGATCTGAGCACCGGCTCGATAGGCGGAAACAGCCATCTCACAGACGATCTTGTTCTCATCGATCCAGCCTTGAGCAGCTGCCGCCTTCACCATAGCATATTCCCCACTGACGCTGTAGGCCGCCACCGGCACAGTAACCAGCTCCCGCACCCTGGTCACCATATCCAGGAAGGACATGGCTGGCTTCACCATGATAATGTCTGCTCCCTCCTCCTGATCCAGCAGTGCCTCCTTCAGCCCCTCACGGCTGTTGTGATAATCCATCTGGTAGGTCTTCCTGTCTCCGAAGGAAGGGGCAGAATCGGCCGCCTCCCGAAAGGGACCATAGAAGGCTGAAGCGTATTTGACTGCATAGGACATGATAGGAAGAGTCTGAAAGCCATTTTCATCCAGGCACCTGCGGATGGCCAGCAC
>CAVJHW010000214.1:0-2300 GCA_963649395.1 Coriobacteriaceae bacterium
CACCGACCGGAGCGTAGACGTGGGAGTGCGTAGCACGGAACAATCCGTGTAACCAATGGTTGGGTGTTAAGACCCCCAAAGCAAGGGAAGAAGGATGTCGTGCATGAGAAAAATCGGAATTACCGGCGGTGTAGGTGCCGGTAAAAGTGAGATTATGGCCTATCTTGCCGAAAGATATGGGGCGGTGATCCTGCGGGCGGATGATATCGGTCACCAAATGATGGAAAGGGGCAGCGCCTGTTATGATAGAATCCTCCAGGTCTTCGGACCGGAGGTTGTTACCCGGGAGGGCCAGATCAACAGAAGATACCTGGCGGAAAGGGTTTTCCAAAATGCAGAATTACTGCAGACCCTGAATGGCATTATCCATCCGGCTGTGCGTCAATATGTGGAGAAATCCTTTGCGGAAGAGGATAAAAAGGGTACCCCCTTTGTCTTTTTGGAGGCTGCTCTGCTGGTAGAAGAAAAATATGGTGAAATTTGCGACGAATTGTGGTATGTTTATGCAGATGAGACAGTCCGGGCAAAGCGCTTGATGGCATCTCGCCACTATAGCCCGGAAAAGATCCGGAATATGATGGATAGTCAGCTGTCGGAGGAGGAATATCGCAGGGCTTGTGCATTTACCATTGACAACAGCGCAGACTTCTGCGATACTACCAGGCAGATCGACCAAAGGATGAAGACCTATGAGATTGTGTAGCATAGCCAGCGGCAGCAGCGGCAATTGTATCTATGCCGGGAGCGACAGAACCAGTTTGCTGGTGGACGCAGGCATCAGCGGAAAACGCATCGAGCAGGGATTGCATACTGCAGGAATGACGGGAAAGGACATGGATGGGGTTCTGGTTACCCATGAGCATTCGGACCATATTAAGGGGTTAGGGGTTCTGGCCAGAAAGCATGGCATTCCCATCTATGGGACCCGGGAGACCTACCAGGAGATCTTGGCTTGTCCCTCCATCGGCAAGATTCCGGAGGGACTTTATCATGAGGTAAGGCCGGATCAGCCCTTTGCCATCGGGGATTTGGAGATTGAGCCCTTTTCGATCTCCCATGATGCGGCTAACCCGGTGGGATATCGGATCAACCACCAGGGACATTCTGCAGCGGTGGCGACGGATCTGGGGGTCTATGACACCTATATCGTCAACCATCTTCAGAACCTGGATGTTCTGCTGCTGGAGGCCAATCATGATGTCCATATGCTGGAGGTAGGGGTCTATCCCTATTATCTGAAGCAGAGAATCCTCAGCAATCGGGGCCACCTGTCCAATGAGATGGCAGGACAGCTGCTCTGTCAAGTCCTGCATGATGGGATGAAGCGGATCCTGCTGGGCCATCTGAGCAAGGAGAATAATTATCCGGCTTTGGCCTATGAAACGGTCTGTGCAGAGGTAACGATGGGAGATAATCCCTATCGCTCCGGGGATTTCTATATCAGCGTAGCCAAACGGGAGGAGGCTTCCGAGGTGATAGAGTTTTGATTAGGGCGGCAAAAGCTTAAGGAGGAAAGCATGAAGAAAACAATTATCACAGTGGTGGGACATGATACGGTAGGAATTATTGCCAAGGTCTGCAACTACCTGGCGGAGAATCAGGTGAATATCGAGGATATTTCCCAGACCATTGTCCAGGGATATTTTAACATGATGATGGTGACCGACACCTCCAAGTCCCCCAAGACCGGTGCGGAGATGGCAGGAGATCTGAAGAAGCTGGGGGAGGAAATAGGCGTTGTCATCCGCTGCCAGCATGAGGATATCTTCAATATGATGCATCGAATCTGACGGGAGGACAGGCATGATTAATATATTTGAGGTAAATGAGACCAATCAGATGATTGCCCAGGAGAATCTGGATGTGCGAACCATCACGCTGGGGATCAGCCTGATGGACTGCATTGATTCCAGCCTGGATAAGCTGAATCGAAGAATCTACGATAAAATCACCACCAAAGCCCGGCACCTGGTACAGATTGGGAAGGAGATTGAGGCGGAATATGGGATTCCTATTGTCAACAAGCGAATTTCCGTGACTCCCATTGCCTTGGTTGGAGGCGCAGCCTGCCATACTCCGGAAGACTTTGCCACGATTGCCCAAACCCTGGATCGAGCAGCCAGTGAGGTGGGGGTGAATTTCCTGGGGGGATATTCTGCCCTGGTATCAAAGGGGATGACCAAAGCGGATGAGCTTCTGATCCGGTCTATTCCCATGGCTTTGGCGCGGACAGAAAGGGTCTGCAGCTCGGTGAATGTGGGTTCCACCAAGACAGGCATCAATATGGATGCCGTCAAGCT
>CAVJHW010000215.1:0-2274 GCA_963649395.1 Coriobacteriaceae bacterium
GTCCTGTCCTCCTTAGCTACATTTTAGCTATGGGGAGGGGGAAAGTCAACTGCTCCGCACTTACAACCTTCTTTTGGAAAGTTGTTGTGCAGGCAGCCCAAAGGACTCGGGAGAGGCAGCCTCATAAGAATTCAGCATGTTTTGTCCCCTCCAACAGCAGTTCAAGCCCCACTTTTGTATTTGCAATGGTTTCCTTAATTTCTTCCTGTCCATCCATCAGTCGATATAAATGTCGGCAAACGATGGAATCAATGTCAGACTGAGATACAATGCTTCCTTGATGTAACAAAGGCGGCACAACCGGACGAGTGTAGGGGTAGGTGGAGTAGTAGAGGGGCAGCCAGGGATAGAGCTTCACCAGTTCATCGTTGGTATAGGTAGAGGTAATGGCTGTCTGTCCCCCCAGGAGGGCGAAGTAGGTAGCTGTTTTCTGCTGGCAGGTCCAGCGCAAAAAGGCCATGGCCTCGTCGGTGGCCTGGGAGCGGCTGCTGATGCCCAAGCTCCAGCCTCCCAGCAGGGGGCTGCGGCCGGGAATATGGTAATAACCGATGGATCCGATCATACTGCTCTTCTTTAAATCCACCACATCTGTAAGAAAAGAAGGGTAGGTGATCAGCATGGCGGTGTCTCCTTGCAGAAAATCCTCCACAATACTCACATCAGTGGCAGTCCGGTAATTGGGTTTGGCGGCTTGTACGGATTGCAGAAAGCTTTCATAGGCCTTCTGCGCAGGCCTTTCATCTAGGTCGATATCGCCTTTAGCTGTAAAGAGTCTCCCCCCGCAGGCTCGGAGCCGCATATAAATCTCCGGAGCCAGGCATTCGTTATAGGCAGCCGGAATGGAGAGGCCATAGGGGATGGCCTTTGTTTGATTGGTGAAAAAATCCGCTACGGTATTAAATTCCTTCATGGTGCGGGGAGGTCTCAGGGTAAGGTTGTTGCAGCGTTCATATTGATTTTTCAGGTCAGTATCCTCGAAAAGATCCTTTCTGTAATACAGAATCTGGGGGGCGTACATAAAGGGAATTCCATAATAATGTCCTTGGACGGCACTAAAGTATTTCAGACAATCGGGCAGGAAAATGCTCAGATCCATTCGATTCACTTCTTTGGTAATATCCTTCAATATATGTCCAAGAGCCAGGGAGGAAAGCCAGGGGATGTCATACATGAAGACATCAAATGGAATGTCTTGGGAGGAAGCGTGCTTGTCCAGCAGGGTTTCATAATAGTGGTGATGGGGCAGGATCTTAATTTCGGTGGTAATTCCATATTGATTCTCAAAGTCCTTTATGAGCCCCAGAAAGGCATGCACCTGGGGGGTATCAACCAGGAGAATGCGTAAGGGTTTTCTTGCAGATTCCTCCCGTAAGTTTTGTTGTGAGATCGAGACTTCTCCTAACGGTGCAGGGTAAGACTGCTCTCTTTTAGAAGGGGAAGAGCCTATGGGTTTAGTGAAAAAGATTGAAGTCGGTTCTACCGTGAGCAGGATTCTCTGAGCCTCTCCAGGTGGTGCCTTCTCCAGCTGACCCAAAAGGAGCTCCGCTGCAGTCTGTCCCAGCCGGATGGCTGGTCGGGGGATGGAATGAGAGGCAAAGGAATGGGTATGGTAATTCCAGTGTTCCTCTCCCAGGCTTACCACAGGAATGTCCTGAGGGCTATAACCATGAAGGAGCAAGCTTTCTATAACACCGGAGGCCAGGGACTCGGAGGTTGTCACTATGGCATCCGGTGTTTCCCGCTGAAGCAGCTGAGCGGTTTTGCGAAAAGCGTCATCCCGGCTTAAGTTGGTCTGAAGAATGCCTGCAACTGATGATGCAAGGGGAAGGGCTGTTTTCGTCAAAAAAGAGGATACACTTGCTTGCTGTCCCTTCTGTGCCAGACTTCTTTGAAAGCCATCAATGGCATTTGCCTCACAGGTAAAGCGATCAGGGCCTGAGACAAGAAGAAGGTGATGAAAGCCCCTCTCCAACAGGTGGGTCGTAACCTGTTCAATCATGGAGCGGGTGTCAAAAGAGACGTAATTTGCTTCCAAATCTGCTATATCGCGGTCGATAAGGACCAGTGGCCGCAAGGGACCGGAAAAATGATCCTGGTAGAAATTAAGATTATCTGGCTGGCTGGAAAGCAGAATCAGACCGCAGATTTGCTTTTGCAGGAGTCCCCGGAGGATCGTTTGCTCCAGATCCGGTATATCATAGGAAAAGGCCAGATTGACAAAATAGCCTGAATTTTGAAAGGCAGACTCAATGCCTTGGAAGAGCTGTACATAGT
>CAVJHW010000216.1:0-2262 GCA_963649395.1 Coriobacteriaceae bacterium
CAAGGTTCTTCCTGTCTGTCTCACTGCTGTTCCGTGCGACAGCTTGTTTATATTATCACAGGTAAAGGCTTTTGTCAACAATTTTTTCAACTTTTTTTATTTTTTTGAAATTATTCTGTTTTCTTGCACTTTCTCCCTGTTCTTATCACCGCTTCGTTCTCAGCGGCAACTTTGATAGGATACCACCTTGTTCATCAAAAGTCAAGGGGTTTTTTATTTTTTTCTACAAAAGCTATGGCTTCCCGAATATTCTCCACCGGCACCAGGTTTATCCTCCTGTTTCCTCGTGAAGGGAGAGTTTTCATGCATACCTTAGGCAGGATCACCGTCTCAAATCCCAGCTTTTCCGCTTCCTGAACCCGCTGGTCAGCCATATTCACCGATCGTACTTCGCCGCTGAGTCCTACCTCGCCAAAGACTACGGTTTTTTCATCCATTACAATATCCTTTTGGCTAGAGGCAATAGCCAGGAGGATTCCCAGATCCACAGCCGGTTCTGTCATTTTGATGCCTCCGGCAATATTGATATAGGCATCACTGGCAGATAGATTCATCCGGGCTCTCTTTTCCAAGACGGCCATAAGCAGATTTACCCGGTTGAAATCAGTTCCATTGGCTGTTCTCCGGGGAATTCCGAAATTACTTCTGCAGACCAGGGCCTGGATCTCTATCATAATGGGGCGACTTCCCTCCATAGAGCAAGCCACCACAGAACCCGAGGCTCCAACTGGTCTGCCCTCCAGCATAAATTCCGAAGGGTTTTGCACCTCTGTCAAGCCCTCTTGCCCCATCTCGAAGACGCCGATTTCATTGGTGGAGCCGAAGCGATTCTTCACCGCCCGCAGGATTCGGTAGGAGACATGACGATCCCCTTCGAAATATAATACAGTATCTACCATATGCTCCAGGACACGGGGGCCTGCCACGTTCCCATCCTTGGTTACGTGACCGACAATAAAGATCGGAATCTGCATACCCTTGGCAATCCGTAGAAGAACTCCTGTAGCCTCCCTCACCTGAGAAACACTTCCCGGGGAGGAGGAGATTTCCTCGTTGTACATGGTCTGAATAGAATCAATCACTATTGCTCCAGGCTCTTCTTTTTCGATGCAGGCACCAATCTTGTCCAGACTGGTCTCACACAAAAGCTTCAATCCCTTGGGGAAGCTCCCGATCCGCAGGGCCCGCATCTTAATCTGCTGCAGGGATTCCTCTCCGGAGACGTAGAGAATATTCTTGCCGGATTCCGCCAGCTGCCTGCAGGCCTGCAGCAGAAGGGTGGACTTGCCAATGCCGGGATCACCCCCCACAAGGACAAGAGAGCCGGGAACGATTCCCCCGCCCAGTACTCGATCCAATTCTCCGATGCCGGTCTTGATTCGGCTTCCCTCCTCCAGACTGATTTCATCCAGGCTGACCGGCCTTTGCGCTGCTTTCCCGGGTTTGCCTACAGGCGCGCTCTTGCTCATGGAAATCTTTTCTTCCACAAATGTATTCCACTGGTGACAGCCCGGGCACTGTCCCATCCATTTGCCAGATTCATATCCACAGCTTTGACAAAAAAAGATTGTTTTCTTATCCTTTGCCATCCCTATCCCTCCCTCTTTCGGATTTCATACCTGATATGGAAAAGGCTGCCGCATAGCAGCGACAGCCGAATCTTGGTTACAGTGTCAAAAGCCTGAGCCCACGAATTGCTCGCGGCGCAACGCTAGTCCTCTTAGGGTCATGCGAGTGGGGAAGGGCCTCGTTTATTCTACGATGCAGATCTGCACCCTTACCTGCTCAGCCTTCTCCAGCTCCACGCTAAAGGAAAGCTTACCCCCCAGTCCTGTCGTCATATGACCTACATTCACCCCGTCAAGAATTACCTTGTACTCGGTGTCCTCTTCCATTCCCAAGGTAATCTGCGCATCCTCTGCTCCCTCTACCGTGAATTCCATACCGCCATCCTGTGTCTTCAGATCCGTCACTGTTGTTCCGGGAACAGACTCGTAGACAAAGATATCATTCCTCTCCAGCTTGGTCATCTCATGATAAGTCTTTACCTTGTACAGATCCCCCTGATATTCAAAGTCTGCTAGTTTTGTCTTCTTCTCCAACTCGTAATTGCCAAAACTAATACCTCCGTCCTCTTCTGTGCGGAGCAATTCTTTGATCACTGACATAATAATGTCCTCCCAGGAATGTCTTTTCTCTTCGTATCCTTGGTTACAGTGTCAAAAGCCTGAGCCCACGACATGCTCGCATGTCGGTGGGAGA
>CAVJHW010000217.1:0-2242 GCA_963649395.1 Coriobacteriaceae bacterium
GGGCAAGCCGGTATCCACAAGTAGCCCGATAGGGCGGATTGTGGATACCGGCGGCGACTGCGGGAGCACGTAGTGCGGAGCAGTCGGCTTTCATTCGTAGTGGAGCGGGACAATGCCCAGCATGGAGTTTTCCTTCGCAGTAGTGCGGAGCAGCGTGCAGCATGGAACTTTCCTTCGCGGCAGCGCGGAGCAGCGTGCAGCATGGAACTTTCCTTCGCGGCAGTGCGGAGCAGCGCGCAGCATGGGAATTCATTTTCGCAGAATGCGAAAAGAGTAAGACAAGAATTGGTTTAAAGGAGGTTGGAAAATTGAAATCAATTAAGAAAAAATCACTGTCCTTGCTTCTGACAGCAGCAATGCTGGGGAGTCTTGCGGTGCCGGTTATGGCCTCACCGTCCCTTGTGGGTTCCGCCCCTGTAAAGGGTCAGCGGATCATGGCACCGGCGCAGGTAAATCAGAGTTCTAGCTATTCTGTAGCAATCAGTGGAGACACCTCTTTGGTGGTTGGGGAGGATCTCTATGCGGAGATTACCGTCAGCAGCAGTGAGGAAAACAGCTATAATGCCTACGATTTTTATTTGACCTACGATTCAGATGCATTGGAATATGCGGGGATTACAGAGACTGACGTTATTGAGGATGCAAAGCCGGGAAGTCTGCATATTCTTGGCTACGGTGCCGACAAGACTTGCGCCACCGATAAGTTTCACCTGAAGTTTACCACGAAGAAGGTGGGGGAGACGGCAGTAACTCTGGCCAAAGCTAATTTGGATAAGAAGTCCAATGCCAATGTACAGAATGCACCGGCCGCAACCATTACGACAAGCAGTGTCAATGTTACTGTTACCGGTTATCCTGTGAATCTAAGCGAGGATTTTACCGGAGCGGGTACCGCTGATCCGGGCGTGGATTATACCTTCACAGCCAAGGACTCTCACTACGATTATACCGTCAACGCAGAGGTGGGGGGTACAAAGGTAGATGTTACCGATAACGGAGACGGAACCTTCACGATTCCGGGGGCTGCTGTGACTGGACCCATTACCATCACTGACACCAAGAAGGGAAAGGGCTATCCTGTGACGATCATCGGGGATAATACCTCCGGTGCAGATACCGCTTATTATATGGAAGATTACAGCTTCACCGTAGAGAAGGAAAGCGGCTATAGCTATAGCATCACGGTGACCATTGATGGAGCAAAATATATTTCCATGGAAGTTGACGGTTATACCTTCACCATTCCTGGAGAGAAAATCCTTGGACCGGTGGTCATTACTGTAGTGAAGAATAAGGTTGCGCCGGACAATTGGACTGTCACCTTCGAGGGCAAAGGGGCAGGAGACGCAGCAGGAGAGGCACAGGTTGCTAATGGTTCTGCTTATTCCTTCCGGATCAGTAAGGAAAGCGGTTATGATTATACAGTGGAAGCAACCATGGGCGGAACAGCCTGTGAGATTACCACAGAGGATAAGGGATATTACATGAATGTTACCACCTCCGGAACAGGTGGAGTGACCGGTGATCTGGTTTTCCATATCGGCAAGAAGAAGAGTCTCACAGTATCTGTCAATGAGTATGTCAAGCTGGACGGCAAGACGGCATGGCTTGTGATCGCAGATGCCGGGGTGGACGAGGGAAATGTACTGGCCTATGGACAGCAGCCCATGTATTGGTCCGAGAAATATAACGCCTACTGCTATCTGGTGATCAGTGCGGACAACCTGGCTGAGATGGAATCGATCGCTAAGGCAAGTATCGGAGAAGTGGCCGCTGACAAGGTGAGCATTTCTTATGACTATGATGTGAACGAGACCACACGTGTAGACATGAATGATGCTCAGCTGGTATATAATATTTATAATGCACGCTACTCTGACTTTGAGAAGGTTTCCATTCAGAAGTTCCTGAAGGCAGATGTCAATGGGGATAAGCAAGTCAGTGTCTTGGATTCTGCCGCTATTGTGGATTACATTTTGAACCAGTCTGCAACACTCTAGGCCTGGCTGCGGTGACAAAAGCCTGAGCTCGCAGCAGGAAACAATCCGTGTTGCCACAATCTTGCATGACTGGGCCCTGACTGGGCAGATATGTTGTAAGAATTTGAGAAATAGCTCACAGCTGGTTTTGGCTGTGAGCTATTTTGATGTGCGCCTGGCGGCGCACGTTTCTAACGGGTGCAAGTCCTGAATCCGCCCGGTAGTGGGAAGGATATAGCCGAAGGCAAGGGTGTCCATCGTGA
>CAVJHW010000218.1:0-2161 GCA_963649395.1 Coriobacteriaceae bacterium
TTTCGCCTTCGGTTGCCCTTTCCGCCCGTGCTTGAGGCACGGGCTCCAGCCCTTCCTCCGAAGCCGCTGCCCGCTAAGTATTTCTAATCAAGCTTGCAGAGGCCTGCCTACCTGGGCCCCTGCCCACCCCCGGCCCCTCCCTGACATTTCTAGGCGAAAAATGCATGCTCCTTACAAGTGGTAACAGTATATTTTATCTATGAGACAGCTTTACGTTTCCCCTGCTTATGGGGAGCGGAAGCTGTCTTTTTTGCGTGGTGGGGCAGGAGACCAATGGAAAAAGCGTTGACAGATGTTTGTAAAATGTGCATTATAGAAACATGATTGCAGTGTCAAAAGCCTGGCCCATGCTAGGCCTTGCCTGGCACCACTAGGAATGAAAGCCGGATAGATCTGGATTCTATAGATGTAGCCAAATAGAAGGTGGAGTGAAGTGTGCATGCCTGGATCAAATTTTAATGCTCAATGTTTTGTGAAGAAAGAGGTGCAGCCGATTTTCCAGGGGGAGAATCAGCCTCGCCTGCTTTATGCTACGGAGGTTCGTCCGGCTGTCAGCACTCATCCTCGTATGATGCACGCCCATGGGGATCTGGTGGAGTTGATGCTGATCTACAGTGGTTCCAGCCAATACCTGATCCATGATAAGAAATATATCATCAAGGAGGGGGATCTCTTGGTCTGCAATGCAGGGGTGGTTCACGATGAGGTGTCGGGACCGGATATGGAGGTGGGTACCTATTGTGTGGCTGTGGGCGGTCTTCGCATGCCCGGTCTTCCTCCCAATGCCCTGATCCCCGCTGATGCCGGTTATGTATTCCCCACGGGGGAGGCCTACGAGGAGTTGAGACAGATCTTTTCTATTATATTTCACAGATTGTCTGCGGGAGGTCCCAGGGCAGAGCTCTTTTGCAATACCATGATGCATTCCCTTCTGGTGGCAGCCTTAACCGTGACAGAGGGGAAGAATGCTGTCCAGGAAAAGCCGGTGGATGAGCCTCCTATTCTGGGACGCCGCATCAAGGAATATATTGATCATCATTACAGGGAGCCCCTGACTCTTCAAAGCATGGGAGAAGCCCTGCATATCAGTCCCTATTATCTGGCCCATGTCTTCAAGGAAATGAGCGGCTATGCCCCGGGGCAGTATCTGCAGAGGCGGAGGATCGGAGAGGCTCAAACCCTCCTGATCAACACTGACCTGACCATAGCCCGCATTGCAGAACTGCTGGGTTACGATAATCCCAACTATTTTAACCTCCAATTCACCAAACATGTTGGCATGCCCCCCAAGCGCTACCGCCAGAATTATATTGTTCCCAACGGTACCGAGCTAGGGAAGAAGGGGGAGGAGCCGACATAGCTACCAACCGACTCGGTCGTTTCCATCTTGATGGCACATCCATGCGGAAAGCAGACGGAATATAGATTTTTTAGTGCCCCGGCACCTATTCACAAAGTTCATTGTAAAAAGCGTGTTTCAGCAACGAAAGTTCGCTGTATAAAGTGTGATTTAAAGGCAAAAGTTCGCTGCATTTTTTGCTGCTTGGCGGTATACTTTATTTGCAGTATGAGACAGGGGGTGCGGGTATGTACCGGATCGCGATTGAGAAGCTATTGAAATGGAAAGAAAGTAAGCGGCGGAAGCCGTTGATCATCGAGGGAGCGCGGCAGGTCGGGAAAACCTGGCTAATGAAGGAATTCGGAAGGCTCTATTATACTGATACCGTATATATCAACTTTGATTCCAATTCCAGAATGGCTGAGCTGTTTGCTTCTGATCTGGATACAGATCGTTTGATCATGGGATTGGAATTATATTCCGGTCAGAAAATTGATCCCGACCATACGCTTCTTATCTTTGATGAGGTGCAGGAAGTGCCGAGAGCGCTCAGTTCTCTCAAGTACTTTTACGAAAATGCGCCCCAATACCACATTGTATGCGCAGGCTCTCTGCTCGGCATTGCCCTGCACGAAGGCACTTCTTTCCCGGTGGGAAAAGTGGACTTTTTGAAGCTATACCCGCTCTCTTTCAGGGAGTTTTTGATGGCCACCGGAAAGGATCGCTTTGCAGAGCTGCTCAGCAAGCAGGATTATCCAATGATTACCAGCTTTAAGCAGACCTACATTGATGTGCTCAAGCAGTACTATTTTGTAGGCGGTA
>CAVJHW010000219.1:0-2153 GCA_963649395.1 Coriobacteriaceae bacterium
CACTGACATGCAAGCATGTCGTGGGCTCAGGCTTTTGACACTGTAACCAAGATTGTCGGTCTAATTGCTGTATAAGGGAAAGCCAGCCCTTGTTCAAGGCCGCCCATGTACCCGCCCAGTATGTCATATCCCAGGAAGGAAGTCAAGACTTCAGCCGTCGGAACCCGGCAGAAAGTTTTCGAAGATGACCGTGCCGAAATTCCTCTTGCAGGTGGGATAAGCCAGCCGGGATCGTACTGTCCAGACGAAAATCGGTATCCGGTAGAGCTTTTGGTTCAGCCGAAAGCCCAGGCCTGTGGCGTCCTTATAATTATAGGATATAAAATCCGGACGACTCAGGCAATTGACCAAAAGTGTGGTGGAGCAAAACTTTAGCGCCGCATCCAGCCCCTTGGAAGGGGTATAGCGAGCCGCCAGCTGTCCCCGCAGAACATGGGGGCAGTGTTTGCGGAACCAATGCAGGCCGAAGGGATTGAAGGATTCGATGAGATAGCGTCCCTTATACTCCTTCAGATCCTCCAGAAGTCTGGAACACAGGCGCAGATCTCTGGAGGGAAGCTTCAATTCGATCAGAAGAGGTACCCGCCCCTTCACCAGGGCCAGAACCTCTGACAGGCGGGGAATGCCATAATCCGTATCCAAAAGTCGAAGGTCCGTCAGCTCCTTGTAGGTCAGGGATTCAATGACCTCATCCCTTCCACACATGCGGGCCAGAGTGTCATCGTGAAAAACGGCCAGCTCTCCGTCTGCCGTGAGATGAATGTCCAGCTCAATGGCAAACCCCTTTTCCGCAGCCCGCTGAAAGGCCGGAAGAGAATTTTCCGGAATCCCCTCTGACATATCCCATAAGCCCCTATGGGCAAAATCCCATTTTCCATAGTTCAGGCATTCCGTCCTTCGAGAGGAGTTCGGATGAATCGCCCACAGATAAAAGAAAAATAATAAAACCAGGGCAATCAAAAGAATCAAGAGCGTCAACAGCATATCCCTACCTCCTATCCCCCAGTGTACATCAAAAATGACAGGAGGTAAACTTAATTTTTTATGAATGATAAGCAAAGCTGATAAATGACATTAATCATATTAATTTTACTAATGAAAACTTGCGTGTTAAGATGAAAGTATCATTGGAATAGACATGGGGCAGCCCTTACAGAAAGGATGGTAAGATGAGCGCAGTCAGACGAGTGTATGTAGAGAAGAAGCCGGAGTTTGCCGTTGCGGCCAGGGATTTGCAGCATGAGATCAAGCATTATCTGGATATCAAGGGAGTTACGGGAGTCAGGATCTTGATTCGCTATGATGTGGAAAATATCAGTCCTGAGATCTTTGACAAGGCTTGCAATGTTGTCTTCGCAGAGCCTCCGGTGGATATGCTCTATCAGGAAAGCTTTCCGGTGGGCGAAAAAGCCCATATTTTTTCGGTAGAATTCTTGCCGGGACAGTTTGATCAGCGGGCGGATTCTGCCCTTCAATGCGTCCAGTTCCTGAAGGGAAGCGAGGAGCCGGTGATCCGGTCGGCTACCACCTATGTCATAGAAGGGGAGGTCAGCCAAGAGGAGCTTGAGGCTATCAAGCATCATTGCATTAATCCGGTGGATTCCAGAGAGACAGGTATGGATAAGCCCGATACCCTGCAGATGCAATTCCCGGAGCCGGAGGATGTGAAATATTTTGAGGGCTTTGCGGACATGGCGCAGGAGGACCTTCAAGCCCTCTACAGCAGCTTGAATCTGGCCATGACCTTCAAGGATTTCCTTCATATTCAGACCTATTTCCGCCAGGAAGAGAAGAGAGACCCCTCCGTCACGGAGATCCGCGTATTGGATACCTACTGGTCCGATCATTGCCGCCATACCACCTTTTCCACGGAACTCAAGAAGGTGGAATTCGGTCAGGGAGATTACAGGGAGCCTATCTTCCAGACCTATCAGGATTATCTGGCGGCTCGTGAGGAGCTCTACAAGGGAAGATCTGACAAGTTTGTCTGCCTCATGGACATGGCACTCCTGGCCATGAAAAAGCTGAAGGCCCAGGGCAAGCTGCAGGATCAGGAGGAGTCCGACGAGATAAATGCCTGCAGTATCGTAGTGCCGGTGGATGTGGATGGCCAGGAAGAGGAATGGCTGATCAACTTCAAGAATGAGACCCAT
>CAVJHW010000220.1:0-2151 GCA_963649395.1 Coriobacteriaceae bacterium
ATATTCCGCCTGGGCTGCCCCTAAGCCCTCAGCGTGCTCGCAAAACTGGGGCTGTCCGCTGAGACAATCGTCACAGCAGCCGCAGGTCCGATAAAAGTTACCCGTCACATGGTCTCCCACCTTCAGACCCTTCTTGTTGGCCTCCGGCCCCAGAGCCTCCACGATACCGGACAGCTCATGCCCGCAGGGAGAAGGGATGGGAAGGTCAAAATACCCCTCCAGCAGGTGGGGATCCGACCCGCAGACCGAGGCATATGCCACCTTGATCAAGACATCATCCGGATTCTTCAACTCCGGCTTTGGTACCTCCAGACAGGCCACCTCTCCTCTTTCCTTGGTTTCTTCATTGTATGCTCTTACCAGCATAACTGCTTTCATTTTATTAGCGCCTCCCTTTTACCAGATCGTCACACCGCCATCGATGATAAAATCACTGCCGGTTGCATAGGAAGACAGGTCAGAAGCCAGGAATACCACGATTCCCATAATCTCATTCAGGGAGGCAAAGCGTCCCATGGGAACCTCAGCCGCCACATAGGCTTCCAGAGCTGTCATATCCATGTTGTCATGCAGACCCGACAGGATCATGCCCGGGCTGATGCTATTGCAGCGGATATGATCCTCCACATAGCTCACGGCCACAGACTTGGTCAGCTGAATTACCCCTGCCTTGGCAGCGGAATAAGCCACCATATGCTGCTGCATGGCCTGACGGCTACCCTTGTTAATGATATGGCCCGACATGGAGGCGGTATTGATGATAGAACCTCCGTTCCCCAGGTCCCGCATGCGGTTGGCTGCAATTCGGTTCATCAGGAACATCCCTGTCAAATCCACGTCGATAACCTTTTTCCACTCCTGCAAAGTAATCTCCGAGGGATTGTCATTCTGACCGCCGATACCGGCATTGGAGAAGACCACATCCAGACGACCGTAAGCCTCAATTGCCTGCCCGATCATCCTCTCTACATCTGCTTCCTCCGCCACATTCCCGGTCACAAATTCCGCCTTCACCCCATAGCGGTCTGTAATCTGTCTGCAATACTCCTGCAGCTGGTCTGCCTTGGCAGGGATATCCATCAAGACGATATCCGCCCCCGCCTCCGCCAGGCCTGCCGCACAGGATCTTCCAATCCCTCCGGCGCCGCCTGTGATAAAGGCTGCCTTTCCCTTTAAGCTAAGCATGTCATAGATGCTCTTTAATTCGCCAATCTGTAATGGTTTCATATATGCCTCCCAGCGTCTTTTCCCAAATAGAGGTTTCGGTATCTCTTTTCTCCTGAACCTTAATCCTGAAGCTCAATCAAATTGCCGTCCGGATCCTGCAGGAATACCCAATGCTCCTCCGGCGTCGCCCTCTGACCCGGCTCGAAGAAGAAATGGACTCCATTGGCTTTCATACTTTCATAGGCCTCAAAAATATCTGCAACCTTCAGGCAAATATGGGTATAGCCCGGACGGTTCCAAACCGTCTGATTCTCATTCTCAATGGGATGAAACTCAAAAACCTCCAGGACAATCCCATCCGCCGACTTCAAAAAACAGAAATCCGAGTAAGTCCCCTCCTCCACCTGGTAGAGAGAATTATGTTCCCGGATAAATTCTTCCGAGAAAGTTCCCCTCATCTCCAGCTCAAAGCCAAAATACTTTGTATAGAATTCTATGGTCCGATCCAGACTTCGAACCGTCAAACCAACATGTAAAAAACCCGCTTTATCCATAGGTCTCCTCCTAACTATCCACCTACCATAGACCCCTTCCTCATCCCTCCTCATTACTCTTGCCATTGTATCGATTTTTGTGCAATATCACAATTCGTTTTGTTTTTCCCCCTGATTCCAAATCAGAATAGACAAGAATTTCTTCCTGGTTTGAGATATTTCTGTAAGCAACAAACAAGCAAAAGCCTGCTTGCTCGGCCGTCACTGTAGGAAAAATCCGGTTTGATTTTATCTGATTTTTAAGGTAGAATGGAACTGTTCAGAGCCCGGCATAGTCTCACAAAACAGACATAAAAAGACATCATTTTTAAGGCTGATTTTGAAATTTTATTCAGCCGATATGCCATGCCGACAAAATGCAGAGCATTTTAAAAGTTGGTTTGGGTGTCAAAACACCCAAACCTGTGGTTACACGGATTGTTCCGTGCTA
>CAVJHW010000221.1:0-2126 GCA_963649395.1 Coriobacteriaceae bacterium
ATACGGATTTTCTCCCGGGATGAGAAGAAGCAGGATGATATGCGGCATGATTACCAGGTGAAAATGCCGGAGGTTGCGGAGAAAATCAAATTCTACATCGGAGATGTTCGGGATTTGCAATCCTGCAAGAATGCCATGCATGGAGTAGATTACATTTTTCATGCCGCGGCTCTGAAGCAGGTGGCCCTCCTGCGAATTCTTCCCTATGGAAGCGGTAAAGACCAACATTATAGGCACGGACAATGTGCTTACGGCTGCTATTGAGGAAGGCGTAGAGGCGGTGATTTGTTTGTCGACGGATAAGGCAGCTTATCCCATCAATGCCATGGGAAAGTCCAAATCCTTAGAGGAGAGCGTGGCGATTGCCAAGAGCAGATACAGCGGCAAAACAAAGATATGCTGCACCCGATATGGAAATGTCATGTGTTCCAGGGGGTCCGTGATTCCGCTCTGGATCGATCAGATCAAGGCGGGAAGTGCGGTTACGGTTACGGAACCCAATATGACTCGTTTTATTATGTCGCTGGATGAGGCGGTTGACCTTGTCTTATATGCCTTTGAACAGGGGGAGAACGGGGATCTCCTTATTATGAAGGCCCCGGCTTGCACCATCGGACTGCAGGCAGAAGCGGTTACGGAACTCTTTGGGGGAAGGAAAGAGGATATCAAGGTCATCGGGATTCGTCATGGGGAGAAGATGTATGAAACCTTGCTTACCAATGAAGAGTGTGCAAAGGCGATCGATCTGGGTGATTTTTATCGAGTGCCGGCGGACAATCGCGGATTGAATTATGATAAATATTTCAAAGAGGGCGATGCAAAGCGAAACCCATTGACGGAATTCAATAGCAATAATACCAGGCTTTTGACCAAGGAAGAGATCAAAGAAACCCTGTGGAATCTTTCTTATATTCAGGAAAGGCTGGCAGAAGATTAAGGATGGAAATGAACAAAGAATTCACCTATCACTTTCAATGGAAAAATGACAATCGTCTGAAGGTTATGATCGGCTGCGGAACGCGCCCGGAGATCATCCGCCTGGCGGCTGTGATCAAAAGATGCAGGGAGTATTTCGACTGTGCAGTCGTATATTACAATCAGAACTGGGACCGCAATCTGTCCACAGTCTTCTGGGAGGACTTTGAACTCTATAACAACCAGGGAGAAGCTGGTCCGGATATTTTGGTGCCGGTGGTAGGAGACCATCTGGGGGAGACCTGTGGCAATATTATGGCCAGAAGCTATGAGCTTTTGGCAGACCTTCGGCCGGAGGCCTATCTGGTCCTGGGGGATACCAACAGCTGCCTGTCCGCCATTTCCGCAAAGCGGCTGCATATCCCTCTCTTTCATATGGAGGCGGGGAACCGCTGCAAGGACGAGTGCCTGCCGGAGGAGACCAACAGAAGAATCGTTGATGTCATCTCCGATGTCAATCTGTGCTATTCGGAATTTGCCCGAACATACCTGGCGGATACAGGCCTTCCTAAGGAGAGAACCTATAGGACCGGTTCCCCGATGGCGGAGGTCCTCCGTGGAAATCTTGCCAAAATTGAGGGGTCGGATATACTGGAAAGGCTTGGTCTTGAGCCGAATCAATATATCCTGCTGTCTGCTCACCGGGAGGAGAATATCGATACGGAGGAGAATTTCACCTCTCTTTTCACGGCCATCAACGCTTTGGCGGAGAAGTATGACATGCCTATTCTGTATTCCTGTCATCCGAGATCCAGGAAGAGACTGGAGGCGACGGGATTTCAGCTGGATCCCCGGGTAAGAGTGAATGAGCCCCTGGGATTCAATGATTATAATAAGCTTCAGATGAATGCCCTGGCTGTCGTCTCGGATTCCGGCACCCTGCCGGAGGAGTCCAGCTTTTATCTGTCTATCGGCCATCCGATTGCTGCCGTTTGCATCAGAACCTCCACGGAGAGACCGGAGGCCCTGGAAGCCGGGGATTTCCTTTTGGCAGGAATCACTACAAGGGAGCTGCTGCAGGCAACGGATATGGCCATCGATATGAAGCGGAAGGGAATTCTTGGGAAGCCCTGTCCGGATTATACGGATGAAACCGTATCTATGAAGGTGGTTCGGATCCTTCAGGGATATGTGAATGTAGTCAACAAGAT
>CAVJHW010000222.1:0-2122 GCA_963649395.1 Coriobacteriaceae bacterium
GGGAAGCCTACGGAGGAAACATTGGTAAATGCCCTGAAGCTTGCCGTCACAGCGCCGGGAAAGGCCGTGAAGAACCGGCTGCATCCGGAGCATGGTGAGATGCGGGTCAGGGACCTGATTCGCAAGGACCAGGGCGCACAGTCCCTGGATATCGATGGGGAGGGCCTCCGTAACTTCCGGAGGATTGCCAATAAATACGGTATGGATTTTGCTATCGTGAAGAGCGCTGATCTGGAGCCGCCGAAGTATTCGGTGTTCTTTAAGGCCCGGGATGCGGACGCCATCCAATCGGTGATCGGCGAATACGCAGCACAGAAGATGAAGCTGGAAAAGGAGAATCGGCCAAGTATTTTGGCTAAGCTCAGCAGGTTTAAGGAGCTGGTGGCATCGCTGCCGAAGAAGGTGCTGGAGAAGCGGAAGGAGCAGGAGCGATGAATGATAAGGTGAAAAAGCAGCTGATCCTGAACATTCCCTATGCAGTCATTGGTCTCGTCGCCACCAATCTGGGCGAGGCCTGGCGACTTGCGGCAGGAACCAATGCATCGGAGCGTCTGCAGAGTCTGATCATGGACGGGTGCTTTCAGCAGGCGTTTTCCAACATTTTGCCGAGCATCCATCCCATGGATCTTTGTGTCGGGGCTGCTGTAGCCGGGGCACTTCGACTGGCGGTATATCTCAAGGGCAAGAATGCGAAGAATTACCGCCATAACGAAGAATACGGCTCCGCCAGGTGGGGCACCCACACGGACATTTAGCCCTACATCGATCCGGAATTCCAGAACAACGTCATCCTCTCCCAGACGGAGCGACTGACGATGAATTCTCGGCCGAAGAATCCAAAGTATGCGCGAAACAAGAATGTGCTGGTGGTCGGAGGATCCGGCTCCGGTAAGACGCGGTTCTTCATCAAACCGCAAATTCTCCAATTTCACAGCTCCTACGTGGTGACGGACCCCAAGGGCACTCTCATCAATGAGGTCGGAACCGCATTATTACGGAAGGGCTACCGCATCAGGATTTTGAATACGATCAATTTTAAAAAGTCGCAGCATTATAATCCCTTCGCTTACATTCACAGCGAAAAGGACATTCTGAAGCTGGTGACAACGCTGATTGTAAACACAAAAGGTGACGGAAAAGGCAATGACGATTTCTGGGTCAAAGCGGAGACGCTGCTCTATACGGCACTGATCGGCTACATCCATTACGAGGCACCGGAGGAGGAGCAGAACTTTGCGACTCTTCTGGAAATGCTGAATGCGATGGAGGTCCGGGAGGACGATGAGGAGTTCAAAAATCCGGTGGACCTGATGTTTGAGGAGATGGAGAAGAAGGATCCGGATCACTTTGCTGTGCGGCAGTATAAAAAATATTCGCTTGCTGCGGGCAAAACGGCGAAATCGATCAATGTCTCGGCCGGTGCCCGCCTTGCGCCCTTCGATATCAAGGAGCTTCGGGAGATAACGTCCTATGACGAGCTGGAGCTGGATACATTGGGCGACCGGAAGACGGCATTGTTTCTTATCATGTCGGATACGGATGCGACCTTCAATTTCTTGATCAGTATGGTCTACAGCCAGATGTTCAATCTGCTGTGTGAGAAGGCGGATGATGTATACGGCGGGAGGTTGCCGGTGCATGTAAGGTGTCTTATTGACGAGTGCGCCAACATTGGCCAGATCCCGAATTTGGAGAAGCTGGTGGCGACGATCCGAAGCCGGGAAATCTCAGCCTGCCTTGTGCTGCAGACCAAGTCACAGCTGAAGGCAATTTACAAGGACAATGCGGATACCATTGTGGGTAATATGGATTCCCAGATCTTCCTTGGCGACTCCGAAAAGACGACATTGAAGGATCTGACGGAGATCCTTGGCAAGGAAACCATTGATATGTATAACACCGGCGAAAGCCGGGGGCCAGTCCCAGAGCTACAACATGAATTACCAGAAGCTGGGACACGACCTCATGAGTATGGATCAGCTGGCGGTGATGGACGGCAGCAAATGCATCGTGCAGGTAAGAGGCGTGCGGCCCTTTTTCTCAAATAAATACGACCTGATGCAGCACCCGAACTACAAGCTGACTGCGGACTATGACAAGAAGAATTGGTTTGATATTGAGA
>CAVJHW010000223.1:0-2107 GCA_963649395.1 Coriobacteriaceae bacterium
GTATCCCAGGGGGTGCCCCGGTCGTATTCCAGCAATGTTTCCATGATGTCGGCGTTGCAATGAGCCAGGGGTTCGCAGCTCTCCAAAAGTCCCCGGTAATAGTTTCGATAAAAGGAAATCAAATCTTCATCTGTCAACACTTGGGCAGCGGATAGATCCTCTGCTAATAGGATCAGGTAATGGTCTGTGATAATGTAGTAACTCATGGGAGACAGATAAGCTGTCTTGGGCGCTTCAAAATAATAATAGGGATGAAAATTCCCTTTGGAGGCCAGGCACAGGGGTATGACAGACTCCAGGCGCTGGATATTCTTTACATTGCCGGGAGAACCGGTACGGAAGTTGATCAGAGTATCTACAGTAAAGGTTCGTTGATTTAGCCAAAGTTCCATGAGCTCCCGGGTTAAATCCAGCTTATCCGGTATGTGGAAAGAAAAATGGGCTCCTACACAGTTTGCAGACTCATAATTGATTGTATTTAATATTATATTATGAATTGCAAAAGCGCCATTATAAAACGATTTTGACAATATATGAGATGCATTTAGTATGCGGGGGGGGGGTAGAAGTCATAGAAAAAGAGATAGACGACAGGTCATTTAAGAGGCTGCAGATGGCCTGTCTGTTTTCGTAGGTTTCCTCCCCCTGTAGCCGGATATTGTAGAGCTCCAAAAATCTCTTCTGCTCATCCAGGGGAAGATGAAAATGGTTGGCCAATGCGCGAACCACCTTGTAGGACAGGATGCGTTCATCGGTCAAAGCCTTGTGCAGAGAGGTTCGCTCCGCATGAATGCTTCGGGCAATAGAAGAAATGCTCTCGTCACTGCTTTCAATCAACTCTTTTAGAAAAATACTGAATCTCGACATATCCTATGCTCCCCCTAATGTAAACCCCAAACCAAGGATCTAAGTTCAGAACAGGTTCATTATAGCATGGATTTCCTGCTATGCCAAAAAAATGAAAAAAATTCCAACTCTGCCTGTGACAAAAAAGTTGCAAAACCCGTCACAAAAGCTGTCACAGATAGAATCCAAGGGATGAATGAGGTATGATAACAGAGGAATTTTCGTGCAAAATAGCTCCGGACTTGCTGCAGGGGCAGGGGGTCCATGGGGTAGGTTCAGCGGGTGATTCCGCAGTTAAGAAAAGGTTGGAACAAGGAGAAAGAGAGGGGCAATCAGATGAGACAGAATAAACTGCTTACCATGCTGTCTGTGCTGCTTTTGGTCATGAGCTTCCTGGTCATGCCATGGGCCAGCGGGCAGCCTGTTTGGGCGGAGGACAGTGACAATAGCAACAGACATTATAATATAGAGCTGGTGGTAGATGCCAGTGGTTCTTTGACCAGAACGGATCCGGAGGACAATCGCTATACGGCCATAGATATTTTCTTGCAGACCCTTAGGGAAAATGGCAATCAGGTGGGCTCTGTTGTATTCACCTCCCAGATTGAGGAGGATACCGGCTTAAGTGACATGAACAGCAAGAGCTCCAAGGAGAAGCTGAGCAGTCAGATCCAAGCTTATGTGCCGGATGTGGGAGACACGAATATCGGGCTGGCCCTTCAGACGGCGGTGGATCGCCTGAAGGACGGTGAGAAGGATTACGAGAAGATCATTCTTTTGCTGAGTGACGGCAATACCGATCTGGGTTCAGAAGTCGCGGATGAGGAATCCCTGGCCCTTGAGCGTAAAGCGATAGAGGGATGTATTTCAGAGGGGATCAAGGTATATGGGATCTGCCTGAATGCCAACGGGACAGCCAATCTGGAAGAATTCCAGAGCATGACCTCTCAGACCTCCGGGAGTTTTCTTGAGGTGAAGAGCTCCGAGAATCTGGTTGCTGCATTAAAAGACTTCTATGGGCAGATTTTCAAGACAAAATTCATCTCTGACACCAAGACCATCCAGGGCGGAGAGACCAGGAAGTCCATTGAGGTACCTTCCTATGGGATCGAGGAATTAAATATCACCATCAACAATGCTTCCAAGTTGTCCGGAGTGACCCTAACGCAGCCAAACGAGGTGGAGATGTCCGCCAATGAATTTGGGGGGATCTCCTCCATCATTGGCGATTATTATTTCATTAAGATTAGGGAACCGGAGG
>CAVJHW010000224.1:0-2027 GCA_963649395.1 Coriobacteriaceae bacterium
GAATGTCATCCGTATCCTTTCCAGAAAAACCAAAAACAATCCCTGTCTGATCGGAGAACCCGGAGTGGGGAAAACAGCCATTGCGGAAGGACTGGCTCAGCGCATTGTATGGGGGCTGGTTCCGGATAGCGTGGCAGGGAAACGGGTAGTGGTGCTGGACTTGTCCGGTATGGTGGCCGGGTCCAAATACAGAGGAGAATTCGAGGAGCGAATCAAGAGGGTTGTCAATGAGGTGAGGGACAGCAAGAATGTCCTTCTTTTCCTGGATGAGCTCCATACCATTATTGGTGCCGGAGGAGCTGAGGGGGCTCTGGACGCCTCCAATATTCTGAAACCCTCCCTGTCCAGAGGAGAGATTCAGCTGATCGGAGCTACCACTCTGGATGAATATCGCAAATACATTGAGAAGGATGCGGCTCTGGAACGCCGTTTTCAGCCCCTTATGGTGGAGGAACCCACAGAAGAACAGGCTTTGGAGATCCTGAAGGGACTGCGGCCCTGTTATGAGAAGCACCATGGGGTGGAGATCACGGATGCAGCTTTGCAGACTGCTGTCAAGATGAGTATTCGATATATCAATGATCGTTTTCTGCCAGACAAGGCCATAGACCTGATGGATGAGGCCGCAGCCCGGGTACGGCTCGCAGGCTACAAGGCGCCGGAAAGCATTCGACGGGGGGAAGAGGAATTACAGTCTTTGTTGCGGGATAAGGAAGCTGCGATTCGGAAAGGGGATTTTGAAACCGCTCGCACCCTTCACCAGCGACAAGGGGAGATACAGAAGGAATTGGAAAGGGAACGCTCCCATTTCGAGAAAAAATGCAGGGACAGGAAGCTGCAGGTAACGGAGGAAAGCATTGCAGGCACCGTTGCCGGATGGACAAAGATTCCGGTGGAGCGCTTGAAGGAATCCGAATCCAAACGCTTGGCAAGCCTGGAAAAGATCCTGCACCGGCGGATTGTGGGGCAGCAGGAGGCGGTAGAGGCGGTAGCACGAGCCATTCGCAGGGGAAGGGTCGGTCTCAAGGATCCCAAACGTCCCATTGGTTCTTTCCTCTTCCTGGGCCCCACGGGAGTGGGCAAGACCGAGCTGTCCAAGGCTTTGGCAGAAGCAGTCTTTGGCAGTGAACAGGCGATGATCCGGGTAGATATGTCCGAATATATGGAGAAGCACAGCGTATCCAAGCTGATCGGGTCCCCCCCAGGATATGTGGGTTACGAAGAGGGAGGTCAGCTGTCGGAAAAGGTGCGGCGCAATCCCTATAGTGTTTTGCTTTTTGACGAGATTGAAAAGGCTCATCCGGACGTATTTAACATTCTGCTTCAGGTTCTGGATGACGGGCATATCACCGATGCCCAGGGGCGGAAGGTTGATTTCAAGCAAACCTGCATCATTATGACCTCTAATGCCGGAGCCCAGTCTATTATTGAGCCCAGACGACTGGGATTCCTGTCCCAAGAGGACGAGAAGAAGGATTATGAATATATGAAGGGGCAGGTGATGGAGGAGGTTCGACGAACCTTTAAGCCGGAGTTCCTGAATCGAATTGATGATATCCTGGTCTTCCATGCCTTGACCAGGGAGGATATGCGTCAGATTGTCAATATTCTTCTGAAGGATCTGGAGAAAAGAAGCCGGGAACAGATGGACATGCCCCTGCGTATCAGCCACCAGGTAAAGGAATATCTCATTGATACCAGCTTCGACAACAAATATGGGGCTCGTCCCCTCAAAAGGGCTATTCAAAGTAAGCTGGAAGATCCTTTGGCAGAAAAGCTCTTGTCTGGTCAATTAAAAAAGGGAGCTCCTGTTTCGATTGGGCTGCACAAGCAAACCATTACCTTTACGCCGCAATCAAAAGAAAAGAGGACAGGCCTCTGATTTCCTCAAAAGAGGAATAATATTTTTCCATTAACCCAAATAAGTAGTGGTAAACCCAATAAAAATGATATATAATCAAGGATGGTTTGGATGTCAAAACACCCAAACCTGTGGTTACACGGATTGTTCCGTGCTACGCACTCCC